>NZ_JBKVCH010000002.1:0-200260 GCF_046966505.1 Zhenhengia sp. | reverse complement strand
ATCATGAACATAAGCATGAGGTAAAACATGAACATGCACATGGAGAAGCATGTGGATGTGGTGGACATGATCATGAACATAAGCATGAGGTAAAACATGAACATGCACATGGAGAAGCATGTGGGTGTGGTGGATATGAGCATAGACACAGTCATGGAGAAAAACATGAGCATAAACATGAAGAATCATGTGGAGAGAGCTGTGGATGTAGTGGACATACTCGTGGTAGTGTAGAGTGTTCTGTGGATAAAAAAGATAACTTCCCAGTAGGATGTGGCTGTGGATGCACTACGCCTAAATCTAAAGAAAAAGAAAGTAATATGTTAATGCGTATTATTTGTTCTCTAGGACTTTTACTCTTTGGTCTTGTAACAAAGATAGATTTATTTGTGTTTATTTCTTATATTGTTATTGGTTATGATATTGTTTTAAAAGCTATAACAAACATTGCAAAAGGTAAAGTATTTGATGAAAACTTCCTTATGACTATTGCAACGATAGCAGCATTTGTAATTGGAGAACATCCAGAAGCTGTAGCGGTTATGTTATTCTACCAAGTAGGTGAGTATTTCCAATCTAAAGCCGTGGCTAAATCACGTAAAGCTATTGAGGGCCTTATGGATATTAAACCAGAGTTTGCTCGTGTGAAACAAAATGGCAACTGGGTTGTTGTGTCACCAGATACCATTAAAGTAGGTGATGTGATTGCTGTTAGACCAGGTGAGAAAATTCCTCTTGATGGTGTCATTGTAAAAGGTGCAACGACTATTGACCATTCTGCACTGACTGGGGAGTCTGTACCTGTATTTGCTGAGGAAAATAGTGAAGTATTAAGTGGAAGTATCAATATTGAACAGCTTATTGAAATACGCGTTACACAAGTTTTAAGAGACTCAACAGTTTCAAAAATTTTAGACCTTATAGAAAATGCAACAAGCAAAAAAGCTCAAACAGAAAAATTCATTACGAAATTTGCTGCTATCTATACACCAATTGTTGTAATCGCAGCAGTGCTTATTGCCATTATTCCATCACTTATTACAGGAGAGTGGAATCATTGGGTTTATACAAGTATCGTATTCTTAGTTATTTCTTGCCCATGTGCACTAGTTGTATCTATTCCATTAAGCTTCTTTGGTGGAATTGGAGCAGCATCTAAGCAAGGTGTGCTTATTAAAGGAAGTAACTACCTTGAAAGATTAAATGAAGTAGATACTTTTGTAATGGATAAAACAGGCACTATTACAAAAGGTTCCTTTGAAGTTATTGGCATATTCCCAGATAAAAAAGGGTTAGAAGAAGACCTTATAAGCTATGGTGTGCAGTTAGAAAGACATTCTAACCACCCTATTGCAAAGGCCATTGCTAATTATAAAAAAGGCGTAGCTGAAGTAGAGATGACAGGCTTTACAGAAAAAGCAGGTTATGGTTTAAGTGCACTTATTGAAGGTAAGAAGGTTATTGCAGGTAATGAACGCTTAATGGAAGAAGAAAAGATTGTTTACAAAGTACCTAAAGTAGTTGGTACAAGTGTTCATGTAGCTGTAGATGGTGAGTATTTAGGCTGCATTATTGTAGCAGACGTTGTAAAAGAAGAAAGCAAAGCAGCAATTAAAAGGCTAAAAGAAAAAGGCATTAAAAAGGTTATTATGCTGACAGGGGATAAAAAAGAAGTAGCAGACTACATTGGTAAAGAAGTAGGTGTAGATCAGGTTTATGCAGGACTTCTTCCTCAAGATAAAGTAACAAAAGTTCAAGAACTTATTGATAAAGGTGAGAAAGTAGCCTTTGTAGGTGATGGTATTAATGATGCGCCAGTATTAGCATTAGCAGACTTAGGTATTGCCATGGGCGGTATTGGTTCAGATGCAGCAGTAGAAGCTAGTGATATTGTATTAATGCAGGATAACCTCATGCAAGTTGTAAAAGGTATGGATATTGCTAAACAAACTGAGCGTATTGTAAAACAAAATATTATCTTTGCATTAGGCACAAAATTTATTGTTATGCTTCTTGGTATTTTTGGCATAGCTAATATGTGGCTTGCAGTATTTGCTGATGTAGGGGTTTCTATTATTGCTATTTTAAATGCTATTAGAATTCTTCCGCAAAAAAATAAATAATAAAAAATAAGCTGGGCCTTTGAGGGTTCAGCTTATTTTAGTTTCAAGATATAAGAGATAAATAATGTTCTTTAATTTGATAAGCTGTAGCAAGTTCACTAGGTGGAATAGGAATGTCAATGATTTGAAAAGGGCCATAAGGTGTTCCCGGAGCACCATAGACAAATCTAAGGTAATTTTGAACTCCGGTTGTAATCTCGATTTCTTCAAGCATATAACAAGATCTATAGATACTATAAAGTTCATTGTTAAAGTAAATATAGTGATAGTTAATAAGTGCAGTTGTGTATTTTTCAAGTTTACTTACATGATAGAAGTAGACCAATATGCTGCATAGGCTACAAAGTATAACTGTTGAAATGATAATAAGTATACTAAGACCTATACTATCAGTTGCAATTGGAAAGATAAGGCCTATAGCCAAGATGAGGCAAAAGACCCCAATAAGAACAATAAGAGAGAGATCTACGTAACAGTCTTCTAAGATTTTATCTTTAACTAAACTAAAGTCACTAGGTTTATAGGACCACCTAGCTAAAATAGGTAATTTATTTTTTTTCATGTTTTCTATAATCATTAGATTTTTGTAGTGCAAAATAAAACCAAATACTCCTATTGCTGTAAGAACTAGCCCGAGACAAAGCGCAATGATGCAGGAAGGATTAGTGGCGTTGAAATGAAAAGAAAATAGTAAAGTTAAGACAAGGCCACAAACAAAACAGATAAAGGATAAAATACATTTAAGAAAATCTTTGCTCATTCCGTCAACCTCCTTTATAAGAAAACGTAGAAAGAGTAAATAGGAGTACTATATTTTATGAAAGAAGCGGTATCTTTGTTACACTTTTACATTAAGCTTTAAGCATGAAAATAGAAATCAAGGAAAGAATAAGTATGAATTGAATTATAATGGAGGTGCTTCATAATGGCTAAAAAAGGTATGAGAAGACCTGATGTAAACGAACCACATGGTACAGAAAGCAATAGTAAATCACATTTTCCTAAAAATGATGTAGAGCCTGTACCAGAAATAGGCGGCAAAGCTAAAACAGGTAATAAAAAGGCTGGAAAGATTTATTAAATAAAATAATAAGCAAAAAAGACTAAGAAATTAAAGTTTCTTAGTCTTTTTGTATTTTTCTTATTCATCTATTAAGAAAGTTTGCGGGCCATAAGGACACCCATTACGGAAGCCATCATAAGACCGCGTGTCCAGCCACTTGAATCACCTAGGCAGAAGAGGCCTGAAATGTTTGTTTTAAGTGTTTCGTCCATTGTAACTTTGTTACTGTAGAATTTAATTTCTGGTCCATAAAGTAGGGTTTCTTTACTTGCAAAACCAGGTACAACTTTATCCATAGCTTGGATGAAGTTAATAATATTAAGTACTGTACGATAAGACATAGCAGAAGTTAAGTCTCCAGCCACTGCATCAGGAAGAGTAGGGCGTACATTTGCACGGTCAAGTTCTTCTTGCCATGTACGTTTGCCTTCTAGGATATCCCCGTAGCGTTGTACAAGAATGTGGCCATCACCAAGCATGTTCACAAGTTCAGCGACCTTTTTACCATATGCGATTGGCTCGTTGAATGGTGTACTGAAGTTATGAGAACATAAAATAGCAAGGTTTGTATTATTCGATTTTAAATCTTTATAAGAGTGACCATTTACAATAGCGAGGTCATTATCGTAGTTTTCTTGGCTTACAAAACCACCTGGGTTTTGGCAGAAAGTACGAACTTTATTTTTAAAGGGTTCAGGGTAACCAATAAGTTTTGATTCATAAAGTACAGTGTTTACTTTTTCCATAATTTCATTACGTACTTCAACACGTACACCAATATCTACTGTACCGTTACGATGTGCTACATTGTGCTTAATGCACATTTGTTTAAGCCAGTCAGCACCTTTGCGGCCCGTAGCAACAACAACAGTGTCTGCATATAATGTAGTTTCTTCATCTTGTTTACGAGCTGGTGCTATAACCAGTCCTTTAGCTATGCCATTTTCAATCACAAGGTCTTTAGCTACTGTATCAAACATAATCTCTACACCATTTGCAAGAAGGTATTCTTGAATTTTAAGGTAGATTTCTTGAGCTTTTTCTGTACCTAAGTGACGGATAGGACAGTCTACAAGTTTAAGGTTAGCTTCAATAGCTTTTTTACGGATTTCTTTAATTTCTTCATCATTGCCAATGCCTTCTACATGAGGATCAGCACCAAATTCTAAGTAGATACTATCTGTATAGCGGATGAGCTCTTCAGCATTTTTATAACCAATAAGTTCAGGTAAATCCCCACCTACTTCAGGACTTAAAGAAAGTTTTCCATCAGAAAAAGCGCCTGCACCAGAAAAGCCTGTTGTAATGTTACAATATGGCTTACAATTTACACAAATCTCTGTCTTGTCTTTTGGACAGCTACGTTTATCAATACGATGTCCCATTTCTACAATTAATACTTTTTTTGCATTATTTGTTTTTACAAGTTCAAGAGCTGTGAAAATACCTGATGGACCAGCGCCCACAATAATTAAATCATATTTCATGATTCATGCCTCCTAAAATAAAAGTAAATTACAAAAAAGTAATTCACTTATAGCGGTTAGCTCTTTACGGGAGCTAAGTAGAGACATTTGAACCTTATCTTCAAATCTATATAAGCGAATATTAAATAAATAAATTTAATAAATGTTCGGTTTACAAAGAGTATTTTACACCATGAGCAAAAAAATTTCAATATTAAATTTAATTTCTTGACGGCATGTAGTACAATCAACTACTATTAAAAGAGAGTTAGGTTATATTTTTTTGTCTAAATTAAGATACTAAAGGAGAGTGAGTTTCCAGATGGACCTTGGACCGAGTTGTGCCAGGCAGAAAGATTTCAAACTGAATAAAAAATCACTTTCTTTATTAGACATTTGATGCAATAGAGTTTTGTTTTCATGCCTTTTGTCTAATAAGGAGGCAAAGGATGTGGAAACATGATTAAAATGTATAAGACGATAAACGATAGGCTAGAATGCATGCATTCCTTTGAAGCGGGAACATGGATTAATGTAGAGGCCCCTACTGCTAATGAGATCGAGTATATCTCTAAGACTTTTCATATTGCACCTGAAGATTTAAGAGCAGGTCTTGATGAGGAGGAGAGGGCCCATATTAACACAGAGGATAATTATACGATTATTATCGTTGACGTTCCTATTAAAGATGAAGAGGGTATCCATGAATATGTGACGATTCCTATGGAAATTATCATCAGCAATAACTTCATTATGACTATCTGTTTAAAACAGATAGATCTGGTACAAGACTTTATTACAGGAAAAGTAAAGACTTTCTATACCTTCAAGAAAACACGCTTTATTCTGCAATTACTTTATAAAAATGCATCTTACTATTTACAGTACTTAAGATCTATTGATAAAGCAGGAAATAGAATAGAGCAAGAACTGAGCAAATCTATGAGAAATAAAGAGCTTATCCAGCTTCTAGAATTAGAAAAAAGTTTGGTTTACTTTACAACTTCACTGCGTGCCAATGAAATGGTACTTGAGAAAATGATGCGTATGGAAAATATTAAACAGTATCCAGAAGATAAAGATTTACTAGAAGATGTTATTATTGAAAATAAACAGGCTATGGAAATGGCCAGTATATACAGTAGCATCTTAAGTGAGACAAGGGATGCTTTTGCTTCGGTTATATCTAATAACCTAAACATTGTCATGAAGACACTTACTTCCCTTACTATTATACTTTCTATTCCAACTATGATTTTTAGTCTATTTGGAATGAATGTGCCCTTACCTTTTATGCATGATCCAAAAGCACTTAATTATATTTTATTAGGATGTGTGGTTCTTATTATAATGGGTTCAATTGTTATGTTTAGAAAGAAAATGTTTTAAACAAGGTAGTGCAGTAGAGCTGATACAATAGAAGGGATTAAAGATACATTCTTTAAAACTTAAACAGTAATAATGTTATTAAGGGATGTATCCCCAAGACCTCTCCTTAAAATTGTAGTAGGCTTAAAGAAGATATATAAATGGAGAATATTTAAGTTAGGCATAGATACATATGGAAAAATCAATTTCATAGATGATGTGTTCTCCATAGGATTTGATTTACTAAAATGCAATAAGGAAAAGCATACTATAGAATAGCTTGAACATACAGAAAAGCGATTAGAAGAAATAAGAAAATAATAAGGAGCTTGCCCGTGGGCAAGCTCCTTATTATTTTATATAAACTAAAAAATTAAGCACGTTTTACTGCAAGAGTTACAGTTTCGCCGTTAACTTTCCATTCTTTTGTATAACCATCTTCTAAAGTACCTTCAGCAACTTCATTTGCAAGTACTTCAGATGCAATTTCGCTGTTGTTTCTAGACATGATTTCAGCAATTTTAGCATTACCTGTGTAAGCTACTAAAATATGGTCTTGAACTTCGAAATCAGCTTCTTTTCTCATTGTTTGGATTTTAGAAATAAGTTCACGAACAAATCCTTCTTCAATGAGTTCTTCTGAAAGATGAGTATCAAGTACAACTGTGAAACCACCTTCACTTTGAGCTACGAAACCTTCTTTTTGAGCTGTAGAGATAAGAACGTCATCTTTTGTAAGCTCAATTTCTTGGCCGTTGATGTCAAGTTTAAGTACACCTGTAGCATTAAGCTCAGCCATAGCTTTTGTACCATCAAGTTCTGTAAGAGCAGTTCTGATTGGGTTAAGAAGTTGACCGTATTTTGGTCCAAGTGTACGCATTTGTGGTTTGAATGTGTAAGAAATGAATTCACTTGCATCTTCTGTGAAGATTACATTCTTAACGTTAAGCTCTTCAGCAATGATTTCGTTGTATGCCGCTGGAAGAACTTCAGTAGCACCGATACGCATTGTTCCGATTGGTTGACGGTTTTTGATGTTTGATTCGTTACGACAAGCACGACCAAGTACTACGATTTGAAGAACATCATCCATGTGTTTTTCAAGCTCTTTGTCGATCATAGCTTCGTTTGCTACTGGGAAGTCGCAAAGGTGGATACTTGCTGGAGCAGTAGCATCGTTTGTACGAACAAGGTTTTGGTACATTTCTTCTGTCATGAAAGGTACGAATGGTGCAGATACTTTAGCAAGTGTTGTAAGAACAGTGTAAAGTGTCATGTACGCATTTACTTTATCTTGTGGCATATCACTTTGCCAGAATCTTTCACGGCTACGACGTACGTACCAGTTAGATACATCATCAATGAAGTTTTGCATTTCACGAGATGCTTCGAAGATACGGTAGTTTTCTAAGTGATTATCGACTTCTTTAACTAAAGTATTTAATTTAGAAAGTACCCATTTATCCATCATGTTAAGTGAGTCATAATTTAACTCGTACTTAGTTGGATTGAAGTTATCGATATTTGCATAAAGTACGTAGAACGCATAAGTGTTCCAGAATGTACCCATGAATTTTCTTTGTGCTTCACTTACATTTTCAGGGCCGAAGCGGCTTGGAAGGTATGGAGCACTTGCAGAATAGAAGTACCAACGTACAGCATCTGCACCTTGACCATCAAGTACTGTCCAAGGATCAACTACGTTTCCTTTATGTTTACTCATTTTGAGACCATCTTTATCACATACGTGACCAAGAACGATTACGTTTTTGTATGGTGCTTTATCAAAGATAAGTGTTGAGATAGCCATAAGTGTGTAGAACCAACCACGAGTTTGGTCAACAGCTTCTGAGATGAAGTCAGCTGGGTAGTTAGCCTCGAACACTTCTTTGTTTTCAAATGGATAGTGAAGTTGTGCAAATGGCATTGATCCACTATCATACCAGCAGTCAATAACGTCTGGTACACGTGTCATTTCTTTGCTACATACAGGACAGTTAAGGTGTACGTTATCAATGTATGGTTTGTGAAGTTCAATATCTTCTGGGCAGTCAGGGCTCATTGATTTAAGCTCTTCAATGCTTCCGATTAAGTGTTTATGCCCACAAGAACATTCCCAAATTGGAAGTGGAGTACCCCAGTAACGTGAACGTGAAAGACCCCAGTCAATAACACCTTCAAGGAAGTTACCGAAACGGCCTTCACCAATTGATGGTGGTAACCAGTTAACTGTATTATTATTTCTAACTAAAGCATCACGAACTTTTGACATAGAGATGAACCATGTGTCGCGAGCATAGTAAAGAAGTGGTGTATCACATCTCCAGCAGTGTGGGTAACTATGTTCGTATGGTGCTGCTTTAAAGAGTTTATTATTTTCTTCTAACCATTTAAGGATAGCTGGGTCAGCATCTTTAACAAAGATGTTTTGCCACTCTGTTACTTCTGGTGTGAAGTAACCTTGTTCGTTTACAAGTTGTACGAATGGAAGGTCATTTTCACGACCAATTCTAGCATCGTCTTCACCGAATGCAGGAGCAATGTGTACGATACCTGTACCATCTGACATTGTAACGTAGCTATCAGCTACTACAAAGTAAGCTTTTTTCTCTGGTGTTACAAAGTTAAAGAGTGGTTCGTATGACATGCCACAAAGGTCAGATCCTTTGTATGTTTCTACAACTGTAGCATCTTCTGAAAGTACACTAGCTACAAGTGCTTCAGCTAAGATGTAAAGTGTACCATTGTCATTCGCTTTTACGTATGTTTCATCTGGGTTCACACAAAGTGCAACGTTTGATGGAAGTGTCCAAGGTGTTGTTGTCCAAGCAAGGAAGTAAGTGTTTTCTTCGCCGACTACTTTAAACTTAGCGATAGCTGTAGCATCTTTTACATCTTTGTAGCCTTGAGCTACTTCGTGAGAAGATAAAGATGTTCCACATCTTGGGCAGTAAGGTACGATTTTATGGCCTTTGTAAATAAGGTCTTTATCCCAAATTTGACGAAGTGACCACCATACAGATTCAATGTAGTTATTGTGGTAAGTAACATATGGGTTGTCCATGTCTACCCAGTAACCAACACGGTTAGTCATTTTTTCCCATTCACTTTGGTATTTCCAAACACTTTCTTTACATTTAGTAATGAAGTCTTCAACACCGTAGTTTTCGATTTCTGGTTTACCACTAATACCAAGAAGTTTTTCAACTTCAAGCTCTACTGGAAGACCATGTGTATCCCAACCAGCTTTACGAAGTACTTTATAGCCTTTCATAGTACGGTAACGAGGAATAAGGTCTTTGATTACACGTGTTAAGATATGGCCGATATGTGGTTTACCATTTGCTGTTGGAGGACCATCATAGAATGTGAATACTGGGCCATCTTCTCTTGATTTAATAGATTCTTCAAATACGTTGTTTTCTTGCCAGAACTTGAGGATTTCAAGCTCACGGTCAACGAAGTTGAGATTGGTGTCAACTTTTTTGTACATTGTTCTACCTCCTAAGTTTAATAGGGTGAAGTGGGCCGGGCAGGGTAAGCTATTAGCGCCGTACACTCTCTCCGTTTTTAGAGAAATTCTATTCGTTATAAAAAAGATAACGCCGTAAACTCGCTAGTGCTCAGACATACGGCTAAGTACATCTTTTTTATAACTTCATGAATTTCTAGTTAAAAACTACGAAGGTGTACTCTGCTAACAGCTCACCCCGCCCTAGTCACACTCTGCCCGAATAAAGAATAAGTGAATTAAAATATTCCGACCAATGCCAAGGGCAGAGGGGGAATAAAAGATAAAATAGAAAAACGCTGCACAGCCAGGAGGCTGGGCGACGTGCGTGGACTGATGTAAAAGCAATAAAAAAGCCCTTTCGTCCACTAGATAACAGGACGAAAGGGCATAAGTATGCATCTTCCGCGGTACCACCTGATTTGCCAGAGATTGAGACTGGCCACTCGTTATACCTTTCCTTAAGTTAACGGGAGGATTCCGTCAGAGCCTACTTTAAATTTCGGTCTGCCACTCCAAGGTGATTTTTCATATTTTCTATCGTATGGGCTTGCACCATCCCCACTCGCTAAGACGCTTTAAAAATACTACTTTTCCTTTTCATAGTGTTTTAAATTATAAATAAATTTATTCCTATTATAAAAGGTAAGTGTGTTTTTGTAAAGATTATTTATGGAATGTACCAGTATTTTTCTTAGAATTTGATAATCTCATTGTATTCCATTCTGGTAAGTATGCCTAGGGAATGAAAAAGTATAAAATGTTCGACATTCAAAAAAAGGAGAAGAGGCTTGAAATGATATACTGAAGAAAAAAGGAAGATGAATATAGATCAATATTTTTTAAAGTAGCTATTAACCAAATTAAGTTTAGTACCACTATATAAATGAAAGCTTTCAAAACATACAGGGAGGGGCATAACATTGGAATGAAAACAAGCTGCGCAGCTTATACAAGAACAAATGAAAATATTATTTGCATTTGCTTTTTCTAAAGTGCGTAATAAAGAAGAGGCAGAAGATTTATGCAGTGAAATAATAGTACAAGTTTTAAATTCTATTAAAATCATTAAAAATGAAGAAGCTTTTTATGGCTACATGTGGGCAGTTGCTAGAAATGTCAAAGATCTAATCCGAAATTAAGAGACGAGTGTAAGCTATTAGCATCAATTGCTTTAGATGAGGAGGTTATGCAGTATACAAATAGTTGTATTAACTTAATAGAAGATAACATTATCTTAAATAAAGATGGAAACTTAAAGCCAAACTTTCCTGTCCTCACACAGGATATGTTAGAGAGTTTATGGAATGAGCTTAATCAGATTATTGAAGATATAAGGACTAGTACGCTGACGATTATCGAATAAGCTAGTAAAATTCTTAAAAATCATGCCCCTAAAAATTTAAAGGACCAATATGGACAGTTAGCATTTATTAAATATAAGTTGGATGTAATGGCATGTATTGTAGAAGAGATGGTGCGTAAACAGTATTTACAAGTGCCTGAGGAAAAGGTACCTCTAGACATATTAGGAATAAGAAAATAGAGAGTGCATTGATTTAATGAATGTAGAATGAGGGGGACTATTATTATGCAAAAGAAATATTGGTACAGATTTTTATATGTAATAAATATTATTTTAATAATTGGGTTTTGCTTTAGGATAAGTGCTGATTATTTAAAATATAACTCTATAGAAAATTCAGCCCCATTCTATGCATTTATTTTAGTAAGAGCATTAGAATTTTTATTACTAAGTAGTGTTATTTGTATCATAGCAAAAATGATTAAAAAGAAATTTAATTAGTAAAAAAATAGATTGGAATCCTTTGTAAAAACTATAGAAAGATAGAGAAAGGCATTAGAAATTCAAGAATTAACAGAAGCGATAAGATAGGCAAAAATCTTAGAGTGGTACATACTCTAAGATTTTTTTGTTGTAATTTTTAAATTCGAGTGAACCTTTTGGTGTGTGAGTTCGTCTATATAAGCAAGATCGATCTTAGAAGGTAGAGAAAGGGGTGAGGCTATACAAATGAATGAAAAGAAAAGCGTTTTCGAAACTTTGCTAGAGGCTAACAAAAATGTGCTTCAGAGATTTGTGTATTATAAGATGAACTGTAAACAAGATGGAGAAGATGTACTGCAAGAAGTATATCTTAGTGCTTATAAAAGATTTGAGCAATTAGAGGATCAGAGTAAATTTAAAGCATGGGTACTAACCATTGCAGCAAACAAATGTAAAGATTTCTATAGAGTAAGAAGTAAGGTACTAGAATTGCCTTTAGAAGAGGTGACCTCTTATGAAATGAGACAAACTAGGGCAGGAAGAAGTATAGAAGAAGTAGTAAGTGAGACACTGGAAGAATTAGCAGACAAAGATAAAGAGATTTTATTTCTATACTACATGAGAAATGAGAAGCAAAATGAGATTGCCAAGAGATTAAATATACCTATTGGGACGGTTAAGAGTAGATTATACAAGGCCAAACAACAGTTTAAGGATAAGTATCCTTATCCGCCAAAATTGAAAGGAGAAGAGAAAATGATAAAATTCCCGAAAGTAATGCCAGAGGTGAGTATAGTATTTAAGGGTGATGTACCATTTGAGGTAATCTGTGAAGAGGGATTTGGGGGATTTATTATACCTAGAGAACATGAGAAGTGTAGTGTAGCTTTTTATGATTATCCAGAAAAGACAATGACTATTCAAAGAGAGTCAAAGGTTACAAGAAAGGCTATGATAAGTGGCATTGAATGTGTAGAGATAGAATCTAAAGAGTACAATTCAGAAGGGGAAATGGTCTATGAATGTGCAGAATATATAAGACTTACAGAAGATGCTGTTCAATATGTAGCTGAGTGGCATATAGAAAATGGTGTGAAGAAGTTTGCTACTTTCTTAGAGGAAAATTTCTTAGAGCACTTTGGATGGGGAGAAGATAACTATGGTTTCCCAATACAGCTTAAGCAAGATGCTCATTTAAAACTTGTTGATGGTGAAATCATATGTGACCAAAAGGAAGCAATAGGTGTAATAGGTAGGTATGATGTAACCATTCAAGGTAAAACTTATGATACAGTCAGATATGTATTATTTGAAGGCGATTTAATAGCTGAAAAGTATATTGATCAAAAAGGTAGAACAGTTCTTTGGAGGCGCTACAATAAAGATGATTGGCAAATAGAAAGATATGGGAGCAAATGGAGTGAAAGGTTATCAAAGAACATACACATTAAGGTAAATGGAGAAAACTATGTTCATTGGTATGATTGTATAACAGATTATATTTTATAAGCAAAAAAAGCCAGCACAAATACGCCCCCCCTTAAATATGGCGGTATATGTGCTAGCTTTTATTAGTGACCACTCCCCCCCCTTTTCTACTTATAAGGTCACCTTATTATAAGTAGGGATTTAAGAAAGATTATAAATAAGGAAGGGGGGGCTGATTTATAATCTTTCTTAAAATGTAAGTATTAAAAATGTCTAGGATGTATTCTATTACTTACATTATATAGAGCGTCGTAAGTAGTAAAATCTCCTCAATATTTTTTAAAAAATTTTAGAGTGTGTATAGAGTTTATAGAAAAAAGTATGTAAGATAAATTTATATTAAAAGGTAAAAGCAGATAATAAGGGGAAGATGTAAATGCAAGATAAAATCATAGAAATAAATGGATCAACTGGATTGGATTGGGCAGTGCAAGGTATGGCTATTTTACTATTTTTAGTACAGTTGGTACTAGTAGTTGGGTTAGGGATTTTAATTTGTAAAGGTATTCAAACACTTAATCTTTATATTAAGAAGAATAAGGAGTAAAAAAGAAACACGTAAGGCTTATGCTCTACGTGTTTCTTTTTTACTCTGATAGTTTCTTAGAAGTAAATAAAAAATACCTATACTTAGAATAATAAGAGCAAATGTACTATATTTCTTCATAATACTATCAATAAGTTCTAAGTTATTCCCTAAGAAGTATCCTAGACTAATAAGTGCTGTATTCCAAGCAAATATGCCAAGAGCAGAATAGCTCATAAAGGAAAGTAGGTCAAGTTTCTGGCTACCTGCTAGGAAGGATACATAGGTACGTGTAAGAGGAAAGACTCGGCTAAAGAGTACGGCTAGATTTCCGTACTGCTTAAACCACTTATCTAAGGCGATGATAGATTTTTTAGTCTTAGGAAAACGTCTTTTAGACCACTCAAGTAAAGGAACGCCACCTATGTAGCCGATGGCATAGGCCAGTAGTGTGCCAAAAACAGCGCCGATAATGCTGGCAGTAAATCCATAGACCATTTCGTAAGTACCTGTTGCAATGCCCATTCCGACAAAAGGAAGGACTACTTCACTAGGAATAGGGAAGCATGCATACTCTAAACCTACAATAAAAATAATGCCGAAATAACCTAGTCCACCTGCCAGTTGCATAAGGTAATCCACAATGTGTGCAATCATAATAAACTTATCCACTCCTTTCAAATAAAATATATGCCAAAGTGTGGACAAATAGTGCTAAAATGAGTACAACCATTTCTTCAACAAAAAAGTATTTATGTGCTATAATAAAATTAAATAAATTATCTTAAAGTTTACTTAGGAATAGGAGATAAAAATATGAGTACAAGAAACCTTACATTGTTAACAGACCTTTATCAATTAACAATGATGCAGGGGTATTTTGAAAATGATGTTAACAATCACGAAGTCGTTTTTGATTTGTTTTATAGAAATAATCCATCAGGTAATGGCTATGCTATTTGCTGTGGTTTAGAACAAGCCATTGATTATATTAAGAACCTACATTTTACAGATGGAGATATTGAATATCTTGATTCTTTAAATATTTTTAGTAAAGCTTTTTTAGAGTATTTAAGAAGCTTTAAATTTACAGGAGATATTGATGCCATTCCAGAAGGAACGGTGGTACAACCAAATGAGCCACTTATGCGTGTGAAAGCACCAATTTTTGAAGCACAGTTTATTGAGACAACACTTCTGAATATTATTAATCATCAAAGTCTGATTGCCACAAAGGCAGCAAGAGTGGTAAGAGCAGCAGAAGAAGATACTGTACTTGAATTTGGTCTTAGACGTGCACAAGGTCCTGATGCAGGGATTTATGGTGCAAGAGCTGCTGTTATAGGAGGCTGTCATGCTACATCAAATGTACTTACAGGTCAAATGTTTAATGTACCAGTAGCAGGAACACATGCACATAGCTGGGTTATGAGCTTTGATCATGAAATTGATGCTTTTAGAGCTTATGCAAAACTCTTCCCTAACAAATGCATTCTACTTGTAGATACTTACGATACATTGGGGCAAGGTGTACCAAATGCTATTGCGGTGTTTGATGAGATGAAAGCAGCAGGCATTTCAATGGATTCTTATGGTATCCGTCTAGATAGTGGTGACTTAGCTTACCTATCTAAACAAGCTAGAAGAATGTTAGATGATGCAGGTCATGAAGATGCCGTAATCAGTGCATCTTGTGACCTTGATGAATACCTCATTGCAGACCTTAAGCGACAAGGAGCTGAAATTAGCTTATGGGGTGTAGGTACAAAACTAATTACATCAGATGACTGCCCATCATTTGGCGGTATCTACAAATTGGCAGCAGAACGTAAGACAGGTGGAGAATTTATACCTAAAATTAAGATTTCAGATAACCCAGAGAAGGTTACAAATCCAGGTATTAAAAAAGTACTTAGAATTTATGATAAAACAACAGGTAAATTAAAAGTAGACCTTATTGCACTGGAAGAAGAAACAATTGATACAAACCAAGATTTAGTTGTACGTGACCCTAAAGCAAGATGGAAGAAAATGAAGCTTAAAGCAGGTCAGTATACAGTACGTGAACTCCTTGTGCCTATTTTTAGAGCGGGTAAATGTGTGTATGAATCACCACAAGTTATGGACATTCGTAGCTATGCTAAAGAAGAACTTGAAACGTTATGGGATGAATATAAACGTCTCATCAACCCAGCTAGTATGCCAGTTGACTTATCAGATGACTTATACTATCTGAAAGAACGTATGCTTGATGCCTATAAAACAGAATAGGGAGTGATACAATGATAAGAGGAATGAGAGTATTGTGGAGCATAGGATTCCACTACGTTATCAATATCTTTAAAAGGCAAAAGTATAGAGTGGATAATAAAGAACTAGACTTAGCCACAAAAAGGGAATATCGCTTTCATATATATCGTGCCATGCAAGACTTAAGCCGTCGTATGGTAAAGGCTGCAGGAGCAACTATAGAGATTAAAGGCAAAGAGAACTTACCGGCTAATGGACCTGTGGTGTATATGGCGACACATAAAGGACTCTTTGATAGCCCAGTTATGGCCATTCTTATAGAAAATGAACCAGTCATCTTCATTGGGAAAGAGGAAACAAAGAAGATGCCTGTATTCGGTAAATGGTTTGAAGCTATGGGATGTATTTATTTAGCGCGTGATGATATGAAACAATCCCTTCAAGCTATTTTAAAAGGTATTGATGAGCTTAAAAATGGTCAATCCATTGTTATTTTCCCAGAGGGTACACGTATGAAGGGAAAAGAAATGGGAAACTTTAAAGCAGGAAGTTTTAAACTTGCGACAAAAGCTAATGTACCGATTGTACCAATCGCTATTCAAAATACTTATAAAGTATTAGAGGAAAAGAAAAAGATTCAAAAGACAACTATTTATGTGAATGTTGGAAAACCTATTGATGTACCTTCTTTAAGTGCAGAGGAAAAGAAAAAACTGCCTAAGCATGTAGAAGATATAGTGAGAGAGCTTTTAGCAGAGATTACAGATTAAAGTAAAAGGGACTGTTGCATGAGCAATAGTCCCTTTGGTTTGTAAACAGAGTTGTCTCTTTTTATTGGGTCCAGGAGGAGGGAGGCTACTACACTCCTTTAGCTTAACGCTCTGTGTCCACCTTCATTAACACACTCTAAGCGCACCTCGCTAGCCGCTTTCGGGGTATAGTAGCCTCCCTCCTTTCAGGTAGCTGGGAAGGGGATTCACTACACTCCTACGATACCTTTCTATCGGATTACAGGATAGGAGAAAATAATCTGGATACAGATTCTTTAAAGCGAATGAGACGTGAGCGGTTATTATATCTTTCTAGAGTAAGCTCAGAAGAGTCCTCTAAGTCATGTATAAAGGCTTCGCTAAGTTCTTTGGCGAAGCTTTTATCATATATAAAAGCATTCATTTCAAAATTTAGTTTAAAGCTACGCATATCAAAGTTAGCTGTGCCCACAGAGGAGAGGGCTTCATCTACGATAATAGTCTTAGAGTGTAAGAAGCCCTTATCATAAGTATAGGCACGGGCTCCGCAATCGATAAGTTCCCCAATGTAGGAATAGGTAGCCCAATAGACAAAGGCATGGTCGGGTTTGTTAGGAAACATAATGCGTACATCTAAACCGGATAAGGCAGCGATTTTAAGTGTAGTTAGGAGTGCTTCATTAGGAATGAAGTAAGGTGTTTGAATCCAAATACTTTTGCGGGCGCCAGCAATCATCCCAATATAACCATTTAGAATACTAGAATGTTTAGAGTCGGGCCCGCCAGATACAAGCTGAACAACAGCGCCAGTACTATAGCAAAGTGGTGTAAGTTGAGGAATCTTATAGTGTTCTAGAAGGTGCGTTTCATGGGAAGCAAAGCGCCAGTCTAAAAGAAACTGGAGGTTGGCTAAAATGGCACCACTTCCTTCAATCTTTAAGTGTGTATCACGCCAGTAACCCATTTTCTTATTTTTACCTAAATACTCATCACCTACATTAAAGCCACCTAAATAGGCAATCTTATCATCGATAGTACAGAGCTTACGATGGTTACGATAATTGAAACGTAAGTTGATAAAAGGTTTAAAAGGTGGTGCAAAACAAATAATTTTAATGCCAGCATTCTCTAACCTTTTAAAGTAAGCAGAGCGTGTTTTAAGACATCCCATGCCATCATAAAGGAGAGAAACCTCTACACCTTCTTGAGCTTTTTGAATAAGACATTCACTAAAGAGTTGTCCTATTTCATCATCATGGATAATATAATATTCTAAGTGAATATAAGAGTGGGCTGCTTTAATGCTCTCAAACAGATCTCTAAACTTAGCCTTCCCATCTGTGAATAAGGTAAGACTATTGTCACACGTATAAACTGTTTCATGGCCTATCAGATGAAGGTTTAAGAGGTTATAATCATAGCAGGCTGGGCAAGTACCTAATGTGCAAGAACTGCAAGAATCCTTGTAAATCTGTGTATGCAGAAGATGCATATAGCGGTCAGATTCTTCTTTCTGATTGAACATCTTACGCCTTTTCATGCTTTGCCCAAAGAAAAGGTAAAGAATAAAACCCACAATAGGAATGAAGAGCATAACCATTACCCAAGCCCAGGTGGTTGTTACATCTTTATGTTCAATAAAAATAATATAACCAATACAAGTTAAATCAATAATAAGCGACAATAATACAAGTAAAATAAGCATGTATGCACACCTTTCAAATGTGATAATATCTTATTGATATTGTGGTATATTCCGTTATATGCTATACTATTTTACATATTTAGTCGTACTAAGGAGGTATTAAGGTGGAAACCTGGCAGATCGTATTAATATGGGTCGTAGTGATCGCGGCAATCGGAGTCGGACTTTATTTTTGGGGTAAAAAATTACAAAAAAGATATGATGAGCAACAACAACTCGTTAATCAGCATAAACAAGTTGTACCTTTATTCATTATAGATAAGAAAAAGGACAAGCTAGAGAACCTCAAGCTTCCTAAACAGGTAAAAGACCAAGTACCAAAGATGCAACGTAAAAGAAAGATGCCAGTTGTTATTGCAAAAGCTGGTCCTCAAATTGTTACACTTATGTGTGATGAAATCGTGTACAATACAGTACCTGTAAAAAAACAAATTAAAGCAGAAGTCGCTGGAATCATGCTTGTTAATGTTGTTTCAGGTAAACTTCCAGTTCCTAAAAAAGAAGGTTTTATGAACAAGATGAAACGTAAAGCAAAAGAGCTTCAAAATAAATAAAGTGCGTAAGACATGAGTGTAAACTCATGTCTTTTTTATATTAGAGAAAATTTTACTTTTCTATAATATAGGGAATACAGAGGACTATTACTCACTTTATTAATTTAAAATATTTAACCGAGGTATAAATTGTGATATAGTAAATGAAAGATTTCAAAAAATAAGTATACTCCTTAAATGAGTGAGATATACTGAAAAGGAGAAATTCTACATAAAGGTGGGCATTTAATTGGAATCCATTAAATTTTTTATTGATTATATTATGAGGCTAAAGAAAAGGTTTATCGGGCACGACATTGCAGCACGCAGTGCACAAAGCACATACTATTGGATATTGGCATTTTTTCCTTTTTTAATGATGATCATTTCCATTTTAACTTATACCAATATTGCACAGAGTGAGTTTATGGTGTACTTATCAGAGGTTGTGCCTGGAGCAGTTATGCCATTTATTGAGCAAACGATTAATCAGCTTATAGAGTACCGCAGTGCAACTTTACTGTCTTTTAGTGCTATTGCTGCCATTTGGTCTGCTTCGGCAGCAGTTAATGTAATAATAAGAGGTATTCATAAGGCTTATAGTGGCGTAGATGGTAGAAGTTTCTGGGTGAGAAAAATCTTTTCTATGCTTTATACCGTTGTTTTAGCTGTACTGATTGCAGGGCTTATTATTCTATTAGTATTTGGGAATCGTATAGGAGAATATGTCATTACCACTTTTCACATCCAAGGAGAGGGATATAAGTTGCTATGGGATATTGTAAGACTTACTCTACCTGTAGTAGGACTACTTATGGGACTTTATATGATCTATAAGTTTATTCCGCGTAGGCATTTAAGAGATGGGAATGTGTGGCCTGGCACCATTTTTGCAAGTATGGGTTGGTATGCTTTTTCTTATTTATTCTCATTATATGTAGATAGATTCAGTAGATATAATCAGATGTATGGAAGCTTAGGGAGTGTCTTTATTTTACTCATTTGGCTTTATACAAGCTGTATTTTAGTATTATTAGGCGCTGAAATAAATGCTTTATATCAAGATATGAAGCAAATTAGTAGAGCTAGAAAACGAAGGGAGCATCTAAGTGACTAAAATTATTGAAAAGAAATTTTATTTGAGAGATGGGCTAGAGGTAGCTAGGGATTTATTAGGTAAGGTATTAGTAAGAGAGATAGAGGGAAGGGTAGCACGTTTTAGAATTGTAGAGACAGAAGCTTATTTAGGACCAGAGGATAAGGGGGCACACTCTTACGGAGGAAAACGTACACCAAGAACCATGCCTATTTTTGAAGATGGGGGAATTACCTACGTTTATCTTATTTATGGAATGTATAACTGCCTTAACATTATAGCGAACTATAAGGATATACCACATTGTGTACTAATAAGAGCAGTAGAACCATTAGATGAAGAAGCGCTAGCATTTTGTAGAACCTATAGGCATATTAAATCTAAGAAAGTACAAGATCTAACGAATGGGCCAGGTAAACTATGCCAAGCGCTTCATATTGATAAGACGCTTAATGCATTGCCTGTTACAAAGAAGGGACGGCTTTATGTTGAGGAAGGGGATACACCTTTAAATATTGTAAGAGATAAACGTATTAATATTGATTATGCTGAGGAATACAGAGATAAAGAGTGGCGTTTCTATATAGAGGGGAATAAGTTCGTATCTGTATTCAAAAAATAAAATAATAAGTAAGGGGAGATTCAGCTTGAAAATCAGTACATTATTTAATGAAAGTAAACCAATCATATCTTTTGAAATTTTTCCACCAAAACAGACTACATCTATAGAGAGTATTTACAGTACTATCGATGCACTTGCACCTTTGTCGCCAGACTTCATTAGTGTGACTTATGGTGCAGGTGGAAGTACTCAAGGTAAAACAGTTCAGATTGCGTCTTTGCTTAAAAATCAATATAATATTACACCACTTGCACATTTAACTTGTGTAGGTGGAAGTAAGGAAAGTATGGACCAAATTCTAGATGAGTTAGAAAGAGAAGGGGTTCATAATATACTGGCATTAAGAGGTGACTTGCCAGAAGGAAGCAGCTTAGGGGATTTTAGTTATGCCAGTGACCTTATTAAGTATATTAAGCAAAGAGATAGCTTTGATGTAGCTGCGGCTTGCTATCCAGAAAAACATATTGAAGCACTTACTTTAGAAGAAGATATTAAACATCTTCAATATAAAGTAGACTGCGGAGCTGAGCTACTTATTAGTCAGCTTTTCTTTGACAATGACGCTTTCTATAAATGGAGGGAAAACGTGAGAAGTCAGGGCATACATACACCAATTGTGGCAGGAATCATGCCTATTACATCGGGAAAACAGCTTGAACGTATGGTAACACTTTGCGGAGCTAGTATTCCAGCATCTATACAGAATTTAATTAAAGCCTATAATCATAATGCACAAGCGCTGAAGGAAGCAGGTATTGCTTATGCCACCATGCAAATTATAGATTTATTAGCCTCAGGTGTAGATGGTATTCACCTTTATACCATGAATCAAGCAGATATTGCAAAACGTATTATGGAAAATATAAGGGGAATTAATTACGCTGTAAGAACAAAGAGGGCTTAAAGTATGCAGGATAAGATTATTATAAAAGAAGTACTCAGATATATTAATGTACCTTATGCAAAAGCGGATGATGAAATTAAAATGCAGATTCAAGCTACTTATAAAGAGCTTAAAGACATTGCCGATATAAGATATACGTATCAAAAATTTGCTCTTGAAAAAGAAGCGCAGCAAATAGGCCTTAAAGATACATCACTTCAAATCATGACATCAGATTTATCTAGAGTACTTAAAAATTGTGATGAAGTATATGTATTAGCAGCTACATTAGGTACGCAAGTAGATAAGAAAATCAGTGCCATTCAGCAGACTGATATGTTAAAGGCTTTACTTTTTAATGCTTGTGCTAATGTGCTTATTGAATCTGCTTGTGACCAAGTAGAGCGTGAAATTATGGAAAGCTTATCAGAAGATAGGTATTTAACCATGCGTTATAGTCCTGGTTATGGAGATGTACCCCTTAATGTACAACCAGAGTTACTGAGGGTATTAGATACAGCGCGCAAAATAGGTTTAACAACAACTAAAGCAGGCATGCTCCTTCCTATTAAATCCGTTACAGCTTTTATCGGACTTTCTTCTATAAAAGAAGATAGGCAAAAGGGCTGTGGCGAGTGTTTAATTCAAGGCGTATGTGCATATAGAAGAAGAGGTGAAAAGTGTGGGAGCTAGATTTTTTGATGGTGCTATGGGAACTGTGCTTCAAGGCAAAGGTTTAAAGCTTGGGGAAATTCCAGAGCTTTTTAACTTTACACATAGCCAGCTTATAGAGAGTGTACATTTATCTTATTTAGAAGCGGGTGCAGATTATGTAACGACTAATACATTTGGTGCCAACGCTTATAAAATTAATGAAACAAAATACACAGTAGAACAGGTCATTACCCAGGCAGTTGCATTAGCGAAAAGTGCTGTCTCAAAAGTAGGGCGTGGAAAAGTAGTGCTCGACATTGGTTCGACCGGTAAGCTAATAGAACCAGTAGGGGATGTAAGATTTGAAGAAGCTTATGAAGTTTTTAAAGAACAAGTTGTAGCTGGTGAAAAGGCAGGAGCAGACCTTATACTTTTTGAGACATTTACAGATCTTTATGAATTAAAGGCAGGCGTACTTGCAGCTAAGGAAAATACAAAACTTCCTATTTACTGTACCATGACTTTTGAAGCTAATGGGCGTACCTTCTTTGGGACAAGTATTGAATCTATGATTTTAACCTTAGAGGCTTTGGGGGTAGATGCACTAGGAGTAAACTGTAGCTTAGGACCAAAGGAATTAAAACCAATCGTAGAGAAAATTGTATCCCTTGCGTCTATTCCAGTGCTTGTACAGCCCAATGCAGGATTGCCAACCATGATAGAGGGTAAAGCTCAGTATGACATTACACCAGAAGAGTTTGCAGACTGTATGGCTTACTTTGCAGAAATAGGCGTTCATATCCTAGGAGGATGCTGTGGTACAAACCCTGAATACATCAGACAAGTTGTAGAAAAGGTAGAATCTATAGAGGTAAAACCACTAACACCTAAAAAGTTATGTGGCATCTGTAGCAGTCAAACGGCTGTATTTTTTGATGATGTACGCGTAATAGGGGAAAGACTTAATCCAACAGGTAAGAAACTTTTACAGCAAGCACTTCGAGATGACAATATGGATTATGTTTTAAGATTAGCGCTTGAACAGAAGGAAGAAGGCGCACATATTTTAGATGTGAATATGGGGCTTCCTGATATTGACGAAGTGGCTATGCTTACTAAAGCTATTAAACAAATACAGGGTGTCATTGACTTACCACTTCAAATCGACTCTTCAAATGTAGCTGCTTTAGAAAGTGGAGCACGTATTTATAATGGTAAACCACTTATCAACTCCGTTAATGGTAAGAAGGAAAGCTTAGAGACTATACTACCTATTGCGAAGAAATATGGAGCAGCAGTACTAGGCCTTACACTTGATGAAAAAGGTATTCCTGAAAGTGCGGAGGAAAGACTAGAGGTAGCAAGACGTATTGTAGAAGCTGCCGAGGGGTATGGCATACCGAGGGAAGATATCTTTATCGACTGTCTGGTTGTAACGGCTTCCGCTCAGCAGGACTTAGTTATTGAGACACTTAAAGCTGTAAAACTAGTTAAAGAAGAACTTGGCGTTAAGACTATTCTAGGTGTGAGTAATGTATCCTTTGGTTTACCACAAAGAAGCGTACTAAATGAAGCCATGCTGACTATGGCACTTATGCAGGGATTAGATGCACCTATTCTTAATCCGAAAAATACCCAGATGTTAGAAGCGATTATGGCTTACCGTGTATTAGCAGGCCATGATAAAGAGTCTAAAGCGTATATTGAGTACTTTAGTGGCAAACAGCAGGAGACAAATAATGTGGCAGTAAGTGTGCAAGAGCATACTTTAGAGGAAGCTATTATTAAGGGACTTAAAAAAGAAGCCAAGCAATTAACAGAAGTGTTATTAAAAGACCTTGAGCCTTTAGAAGTTGTAGAAGAGTATATTGTGCCAGCACTGAATAAGGTAGGAGAAGATTATGAGAAGGAGATTCTTTACCTTCCACAGCTTATTAAATCAGCTGAAGCTGCTCAAAGTAGTTTTGAAGTCTTAAAGTTGGCGCTGATGAATAAGGGAACAGAGAATCCTAGCAAAGGACCTAAAGTTATACTGGCAACCGTAAAAGGTGATATTCATGATATTGGTAAAAATATCGTGAAAGTCATTATGCAAAACTATGGCTTTGAGGTTATCGATTTAGGTAAAGATGTGTCATATGAAGAAGTCTTAGAGGCAGTAAGAAAACATAATGTAAAATTAGTAGGACTTAGTGCACTTATGACAACAACAGTTACAAGCATGGCAGAGACTATTACATGCTTAAAGGAAGAGGTGCCAGAATGTAAGGTTGTTGTTGGAGGCGCCGTTTTGACAGAGGAATTAGCTCAGTTCGTTCAGGCAGATTTTTATGCCAAAGATGCAATGGAAACAGTAAGAATTGCTAAAACATATTTTGAAATGTAGATAGCAGGGAAATTGAGGGAAAAAGGCTTGGATAAAAGAGCTACTAAGCAAGAAATAAAAGGATATTAAGGTTGTTCTAAAATAGATTTGCGTAGTATTTAAGACAGAGATTTATCTCTGTCTTAAATTTTTTGTAAAATTCGCTATTATGCAAAATATACTTAGAGCATTTACAATTGTACAACTATAGTGGTAAAGTAAGTAGGATAAAAAGCTTATTTTTATAGGATATACATAATATTAAGGTATAATAAACACACTAAATCTGATATCAAATGATAAAAGAGGATAATAGGAGCGTAGAAATGATAAGAGATAAAATTCGCGTTATGAGCGTGTTTGGCACAAGACCAGAAGCTATTAAAATGGCACCACTTGTAAAAGAACTAGAGAAAAACAGCGAAATTGAAAATTTAGTTTGTGTAACAGCACAACACAGAGAAATGCTCGATCAAGTATTAGAAATTTTTAACATTGTACCTGATTATGATCTTAACATTATGAAGGATCGCCAGACGTTAACAGGTATTACAACACGTGTACTAGAAGGAATGGAAAGTGTGTTAGAAGAAGCTAAACCAGATATCGTTTTGGTACATGGGGATACATCTACAACATTTGTAACAGCGCTTGCAGCTTTTTACAAACAAATTCCTGTAGGACATGTAGAAGCAGGGCTTCGTACATACAATATATACGAGCCATTTCCAGAAGAAATGAACAGAAAGTTAGCTGGTGCGCTTTCAACACTTCATTTTTCTCCTACACCACAAGCTAAAAAGAACTTATTAAAAGAAGCAGTAGATGAGCAGGCTATTTATGTAACAGGGAATACGGTTATTGATGCACTTAAAACAACTATTGAAGAGGATTATCACTTTACAGTAGATTTGCTCAATAACATTGACTATAAAAATAAACGCGTCATTACAATGACAGCTCATAGAAGAGAGAATCAAGGAGAGCCACTTCGTCAAATTTGTGAAGCTGTAAAAGCTATTGCAGAGGAATTTGATGATGTAGAAGTTGTTTATGCAGTGCATAAAAATCCAGTTGTAAGAGATGTAGTCTACGAAATATTAGGAGACACATGTAATGTCCATCTTATTGAACCGCTCGATCTTAAAGATATGCATAACTTGATGAACCGTTCATATCTTGTACTTACAGATTCAGGCGGTCTGCAAGAAGAGGTACCTTCTATGGGGAAACCTGTACTTGTACTTCGTAATGTAACCGAAAGACCTGAAGGTGTTGAAGCTGGTACACTTAAACTTGCTGGTGTACAAAAAGAAATCATTTACAACCTTACAAAAGAACTCCTTACGGATGAAGTCGTTTATAAGCAAATGGCACAAGCTAAAAATCCATTTGGAGATGGACATGCTTCTGTACGTATTGTAGAAGCTATTCTTTCTTACTTTAAAGAAGGTAAAGAAAGACCACAAGATTATATTTATAATGCATAGAAGTAGGTGAATAGATGAAGAGTAAGGGATGGATAAGTGCTTTAGCTCTTGTAGAACAAGTTGGTCTATCTATGATCATTCCTATTTTTCTATGCGT
Source organism: Zhenhengia sp. (assembly GCF_046966505.1). Taxonomy (NCBI): domain Bacteria; kingdom Bacillati; phylum Bacillota; class Clostridia; order Lachnospirales; family Lachnospiraceae; genus Zhenhengia; species Zhenhengia sp. The sequence goes on along the minus strand of NZ_JBKVCH010000002.1, from coordinate 174,482 downwards.
ATTTATAGGGAATTTTTTAGATAAAGTAACTGGTAAAGCACCACTATTTCTAGTGATTTTTATTTTGCTAGGAGTAGGAAGTGCCTTTAGAAATTTATTTTACATTGTAGGTAAGGAAGCTAAGAAAGGGAAGAAAAATGAATAAAGCATTTATGAAAAATTATGCAATGCAATGTACAATGGTAGCTTTTTCGTTAGTTGTATATGGAATAGGATTGTTTATGGTAACAGATGCTTTAAGCTGGACTTTAGGTATTGTTTTAGGTCTTCTTATAGCCCTTCTTAAACTTAAACTTATGGAAAATACTTTTACAAAGGCAGTTAATCTTCCGGAAGCTAAAGCAAAGGGATATACACAAAGACAGTATATGCTTCGTTATGTACTGACAGGTATTGTCCTTTTAGTAGCAGCCCTTAATAAGGATGTAAGTCTTTTAGGTGTATTTTTTGGATTAGTCTCCATGAAAGTAGGAGCCTATGTACAATTAGGCCTAAAGTAAATGAGGCAACAAGAGCATTAGCTCTTTAGCATAGAAATTTATATGGAAAGGAGAGTGGGTAGGTGGAGCAAAATTTAGATTTTGGGATTCATCAGGTAGTCACATTCTTTGAATATAATGGACAATCTTTTGGTCTCACAACTACGCATATTAATACATTTCTTGTAATGGCTGTACTTACAATTTTTGGACTTATTGTACGTTATAAACTTAAAAACTTTAAAATGATACCAGATAGTAAATTTCAAATTATCATTGAGTTTTTAGTAGACACTATTAATAGTTTTACAGTTAGTACAATGGGTGAAAAAAATGCAAGATTCGGTTCATTCTATGGTCCTATGTTTTTATTCATCCTGTTATGTAACCTTACAGGATTAATTGGACTAAGACCACCTACTGCGGACATTGCGACTACTTTTGCCTTATCATTAACCACATTCTTTATGATTCACTGGTATGGTTTAAGAGCAAAAGGAACAAGATACTTAAAAGGTTTCTTAGAGCCAATGCCCTTATTATTACCACTTAACATTATTGGTGAACTTGCTAACCCGATTTCATTAAGTTTCCGTTTATTTGGTAATATCTTAGGTGGAACAATCATCATGGGACTTTACTATGCCATGATGCCATGGTGGGCACAACTTGGATTGCCTTCAATACTGCATTCATACTTTGACGTATTTGCAGGGGCATTACAAACACTTATTTTCGTTATGCTAAGCATGACATTTGTATCTAGCGCAATGGAAGACTAAAAGAAGAGGTGAAAGAAATGACGGGATACGCAGATTTCCTTTTTGGATGGATGGCAAATGTAGACCCTGTAGCCCTTGTTTTAGCCTTCTCCGCGATTGGTGCAGGACTTGCGATGATCGCAGGTATTGGACCAGGTATTGGTCAGGGCTTTGCAGCTGGTAAAGCGGCAGAGGCTATGGGTAAAAATCCTAAAGATGGTGGTAAACCAGCAACACTTGTTATGTTACTTGGAGCTGCTGTTGCTGAAACATCAGGGATTTTCTCACTTGTTATTGCCATTATCATGTTATTTGCCAATCCGCTTATTAACAAAGGCGGTATAGCAATCGTTCTTGCAGCATCAGCAATTGGTGCAGGTTTTGCAATGATTGCAGGTATTGGACCTGGTATTGGACAAGGTTATGCAGCTGGTAAGGCTGCGGAAGCAGTAGGTAAAAGACCTAAGCTTCAAAGTGCTATAGTAAGAACCATGCTTCTTGGTCAAGCAGTTGCTCAAACAACAGGTATTTACGCACTTATTATTGCATTACTATTATTATTTGTAAACTTATTCGCATAGGAATATAAGGAGGAATTTAAAATGGAAAACCAAATCGATGGAAGAGCTTTAATTTTAGCATGTTCAGCAATTGGTGCTGGTCTTGCAATGATCGCAGGTATTGGACCTGGTATTGGACAAGGTTATGCAGCTGGTAAAGGTGCAGAAGCAGTAGGTCGTCAACCAGAAGCACAATCAGACGTAGTACGTACAATGTTACTTGGTGCAGCCGTAGCTGAAACAACAGGTATCTATGGTCTTATCGTAGCTATCATTCTTTTATTTGCTAACCCACTTATCTCAACATACATGAACTTAATTGGTTAATTAAATAAAAGGCGCTATAAAGACTATAGAAAGGAGGGACTTTCCCTTTGAGCTCAAAAATTATTGAATTCTCCATGCAAACAGGATGGGAATGGTTTGTACAGCTTCTCGCGTTAGGCTTAATTATCTTTATTCTTGCTAAATTATTATTTAAGCCAGTAAGTGAATTTTTAGAAAAACGTCAAGCGATGATTGCTGCTGAAGTTAATGATGCAACAAATGCTAAAAAAGATGCAGAAGGTCTTAAAAAGGATTATCAGGCAAAACTTACTAACATTGAGGCTGAAGCAAACGAAATATTAAAAGAAGCCAGAGCTAAAGCTCTAGCACGTGAAGAAGAAATCATCAGAGCAGCTAGAGAAGAAGCCGAAGTCATTAAAACTAAAGCATTTAAAGATATCGAACTTGAAAAAGAGCGTGTACAAGCTGAAATGAAAGCTGAAATGATCGAAGTAGCTAGCCTTATGGCAAGCAAGTTTGTAGCAGCTTCTATGGATGAAAATAAACAAAATGAATTAGTAGATGAAATGATTAAAGAGATGGGGGATGTACAGTGGCTGAGATAATCGTAAACCGCTATGCTACTGCCCTCTTTGATATTGCTTTTGAAAAAGGAGCAATGCTTAAATTTGAAGAAGAGGCTAGGATGATTCTTAAAGTACTTGCTGATGAAGCAGATTACCTTAAATTACTTAGTCATCCAAGTATTACAGAGGAACAAAAAATTGAGCTTGTAGAGAAAGCTTTTGCAGGTCAAGTATCTGAAGAGTTTGTAGGTCTTATAGCTCTTGTTATTAAAAAAGCAAGAACTGAGTATCTTGTACGTATTCTTGAAAAATTTATTTCTATGGCAGAAGAAGCAGCAGGAGTTTTAAAGGCAACTGTTATTTCAGCTAAGCCATTAACAAATCAGCAATTAGCGCAAATTAAAGCACATATTGAAAACAATACAGGTAAAACAGTCGTTATAGAAGAGCAAATAGATGCTTCTATTATTGGAGGTCTTATCGTACGTGTTGGTGATAAAGTGGTAGATGGTAGCATCAAAGGTCAAATGGATGCACTTAAAGCTGAGCTTAATAGTTTGCGACTTGCATAATAAAAGGGGTGTAATGATTTAATGAACCTTAGACCAGAGGAAATCAGCAGCGTTATTAAAAGTCAAATTAATAACTATAAAACACGCCTTGAAGTATCAGAAGTAGGAACTGTTATTACAGTAGGGGACGGTATCGCTCGTGTACACGGACTCGAAAAAGCAATGGCAGGGGAACTTCTTGAATTCACTGGCGGCGTATACGGAATGGTTCTTAACTTAGAAGAAGACAACATTGGGGTTGTTCTTTTAGGTTCAGACCAACATATTAAAGAAGGTAGCGACGTTAAATCAACAGGACGTGTAGTAGAAGTTCCAGTTGGTGACGCACTTTGCGGACGTGTTGTTAACCCTCTTGGCCAACCTATCGATGGTAAAGGCCCAATCAATACTACAAATTTCCGTCCTGTAGAGCGTATTGCTCCAGGGGTTATCGAAAGAAAATCAGTAGATACACCACTTCAAACAGGTGAAAAAGCTATCGATGCCATGGTTCCAATCGGACGTGGACAACGTGAGCTTATTATCGGAGACCGTCAAACAGGTAAAACTGCAATTGCTATCGATACAATCATTAACCAAAAAGGTCAAAATGTAAAATGTATCTACGTTGCAATCGGACAAAAAGCATCAACAATTGCTCAACTTGTTAAAACACTTGAGAAACATGATGCAATGAGCTACACAACAGTAGTAGCCTCAACAGCAAGTGATTCATCACCACTTCAATACCTTGCTCCTTATGCAGGTGCTGCTATTGGTGAAGAATGGATGGAAAACGGTGGAGATGTACTTATCATTTATGATGATTTATCTAAACACGCTGTTGCTTACCGTACAATGGCATTACTTCTTCATAGACCACCAGGTCGTGAGGCTTATCCAGGGGACGTATTCTACCTTCACTCAAGACTTCTTGAGAGAGCAGCTAAACTTTCAGATGAAAGAGGCGGCGGTTCTATGACTGCTCTTCCAATCATTGAAACACAAGCTGGGGATATTTCAGCATACATCCCAACAAACGTAATTTCTATCACAGATGGTCAGATTTTCCTTGAAACTGAACTTTTCAACGCAGGTGTAAGACCAGCGGTTAACCCAGGTCTTTCAGTATCACGTGTTGGTGGTGCAGCTCAAATTAAAGCGATGAAACAAATCGCAGGTCCAGTCCGTGTGGAACTTGCTCAGTACCGTTCTCTTGCAGCATTCGCTCAGTTCGGTTCAGACCTTGATGCAGCTACTCAAAATGCATTAGCACAAGGTGAACGTATTATGGAAGTTTTAAAACAACCACAGTACAAGCCAATGAGTGTAGCAGAGCAAGTAATCGTACTCTTTGCAGCTACAAGAAAATATCTTCTTGATATTCCAGTATCAGCAGTAAAACAATTCGAGAGAGAACTTCTTGAAACAGTAAACACTAAATACCCAGAACTTCTTACTGAAGTAACAGGCAAAGCTGGTATTACAAACGAACTAGATGAAAAACTTAAAAAAGTTATTAGTGAATTTAAAGCTGGCTTTAAAGCTGAATAATTTAGAAAGAAGAGGTGCGGTAAATGGCGTCTTTACAAGCTATCAAAGGACGAATTAAAAGCGTAAGCAGCACCAAACAAATTACTAATGCCATGAACCTTGTAGCAACAGCTAAGCTCACTAAAGCTAAAGAATCGGCTCTTAAATCAAGACCGTTCTTTACTGAAGTACAAAAGGTTATTAAATCTATTGCTAAAAACTCAGAAAACCTTAACTCACCACTTCTTAAACAGAATGGGTCAAGTAATAAAGGTTATGTTATTTTAGCAGCAGATAGAGGTCTTGCTGGTGGTTACAATGCCAACGTTGGTAAATTAGTAATGAATCATATAACAAATAAAGACGAAGCTCGTCTTATTACAGTAGGTAAAAAATCAAGAGAGTTCTTCAGAGCAAGACATTTTGATATCCAAAAAGAAATCACAGGTATTTCTGCTGACCCTACTTACAATGATGCAAAAGAGATTGCACATTATGTTATTGATTTATTTAATAAAGGTGAAGTTGGAGAAGTTTATTTAGCTTATACAGCATTTAAATCTACTATCCAACAAGAGCCTACTATGATTCGTCTTTTACCAGTAGATATATCAGAAATTGAAGAACCAGAAACAGAAGGACCAAAAGATTTATTAATCTATGATCCTTCTCCAGAAGCTGTATTAGATTATCTCATGCCTCGTTATGTAACAGATGTTATCTTCGGAGGCCTTGTAGAGTCTAGTGCAAGTGAACAAGGTGCCAGAATGACAGCTATGGATTCTGCTACAGAAAATGCAAACGAAATGATTGCAAAACTTGAAATCGAATCTAATAGAGCACGTCAAGCAGCGATTACACAAGAATTAACTGAAATCGTAGCTGGAGCTGGAGCCCTTAAGTAATTAAATTAAAAGGAGTGAAGAGTTAATGGCACAAAACATAGGACATGTTGTTCAAATTATCGGTCCTGTTTTAGATATAAAATTTACGCCAAATAACCTTCCTGCACTTTACAACGCTATTGAAATCACAAGAGAAAATGGAGAAAAACTTGTAGTAGAAGTTGCTCAACATCTTGGTGATGATGTTGTAAGATGTATTGCTATGTCTGCAACAGATGGTTTAGTGCGTGGAATAGAAGCAGTTGACACAGGTGCACCAATTAGTGTACCAGTAGGTACAGCAACACTTGGACGTATCTTTAACGTAACAGGAGATGCAGTAGATGGTAAAGAAAATCCAGATGTAGAAAAATGGCCTATTCATAGAGCAGCACCTACATTTGAAGAATTAGCTACAGAATCAGAAATTCTTGAAACAGGGATTAAAGTAGTTGACCTTCTTTGTCCATACCTTAAAGGTGGTAAAATCGGTTTATTCGGTGGTGCTGGTGTAGGTAAAACTGTACTCATTCAAGAGCTTATCCGTAACATTGCTACAGAGCATGGTGGTTTCTCTGTATTCGCAGGTGTAGGTGAGCGTACTAGAGAAGGTAATGACCTTTTCCATGAGATGACAGATTCAGGCGTTATCTCAAAAACAACAATGGTGTTCGGACAAATGAACGAGCCACCTGGTGCCAGAATGCGTGTTGCACTTACTGGTCTTACTATGGCTGAATACTTCCGTGACCAATCAGGACAAGACGTACTTCTGTTCGTAGATAACATCTTCCGTCTTGTTCAAGCTGGTTCTGAGGTATCTGCCCTTCTTGGACGTACTCCAAGTGCCGTTGGTTACCAACCAACACTTGCAACTGAAATGGGTGCACTTCAAGAACGTATTACATCAACAAACACAGGGTCAATCACATCTGTTCAAGCGGTTTACGTTCCAGCCGATGACTTAACTGACCCAGCTCCAGCTACTACTTTCGCCCATCTTGATGCGAAAACAGTACTTTCACGTGCACAAGTAGAACAAGGTATCTACCCAGCAGTAGACCCACTTGAATCTACATCACGTATCCTTGACCCACAAATCGTAGGTGAAGATCACTACGAAGTAGCTCGTGGCGTTCAAGCTATTCTTCAAAGATACAAAGAACTTCAAGATATCATCGCTATCTTAGGTATGGATGAACTTTCTGAAGAAGATAGAGTAGTTGTAAACCGTGCTCGTCGTGTTCAGAAATTCCTTTCACAACCATTCTTCGTAGCAGAAGTCTTCACAGGTAGCCCTGGTAAATATGTACCAATTAAAGAAACTATCCGTGGCTTCAAAGAAATTCTTGAAGGTAAACATGATGACCTTCCAGAAAATGCATTCTTAATGGTTGGTTCTATTGAAGAAGCAGTAGAAAAAGCAAAAACATTGTAGGTGATAGCTATGGCAAAAAATAAATTACGCCTTCAAATTATTACACCAACTCGTTCAGTGTTGGATTCAGAAGTAGATTCAGTTGTACTTCGCACAGCAGAAGGCGATATGGGTGTGTACTACGACCACGAACCAGTCGTTACGCTATTAAGCTATGGCGTACTTCGCTACAAAGTAGAAGGCAAAACTTACAACGTAACAACGATGAGTGGTTTTGCAGAGGTAACAGAAGATAAAGTTGTGGTGCTTACAGATGCAGCAGAACTTGAAAATGAAATTGACTTTTCACGTGCACAGGCAGCAAAAGAACGTGCAGAAGGAAGAGTTTCAAATGCAGATTATGATGTGGCAAGAGCACAAGTTGCCCTTCGTAAAGCACTTGTACGCCTCAGCTTAAATAAATAAGAAAGAGGAGACTGCTTAAAAAGCAGTCTTCTTTTTTTGTACATTTCTAACAGGACAAGGCTAGACAAAGTACCCCACTTAACCGTTAAGGTCTTATGGTATATCCGATAAGAAAGGGGAGTAGGAGGGGTTAATTTGAAAAAGAAAAGGAATAAAGTATTTCCTGGGAATTATATGTCGAGATAGAGAGATTAGCTTAAGTAAACTGTTCGACATAATTATTGATGTCTTATAAGAGGTTATGATAGAATAGAGAGATATTTTATAAATAGATAAATTAGAAGTTGGAGTATACACTATGAAGATTAATGAAAGTAAAAAAACAAAACACAACCATACTTTGTTAATGATAGTATTGGGAGTTTATATTCTTATTTTATTTGCATATTTATTTTTAAAAGCAAGTTCGTTTCAATCTGTAAGTCTTATACCGTTCCATACTATAACAGAGTACTTATCTAATGGCGGCTTTTTGTCATTCATTAATGTATTAGGTAATATTGTTTTATTTATACCATTAGGTATCTATTTGATTTTCTTCAATCACAATAAAGGGATATACATTAACACTTTGTGGGTCGTTCTTATTAGTGTGGCAGTTGAAATCTTGCAGTACGTATTTAAAGTAGGTGCTACTGATATTGACGATATTATTTTAAATGGATTAGGTGGATTCCTTGGGATTATGATTTATAAAATTTTACATAAAATTTTTAAAGATAAAGTTGGATATGCTATTGAATTAGCTTCACTTATAGTAGGAATCACTTTCTTGATTTTGAATATTTGTCTTTCATCAGGTGTTTTCGGTATTAAAATTCGTATTCTTTAATTTGTAAGTATATATTATAAATATGTAGTTACTGAAAAGTAATTATAAGCTACAGGAATAAAAAGAGTAATAGGATAAGTCTTTGGCTAAAGATTTAAGATCTATTACTCTTTTTATTTTCTTGAATTTACAATCTAAGTGCAACACCTAAAAAAAATATGACTCATAAGAGAAAATCCTAGTAAAATAGTGTTTGCGAAGACTACTATTGAAAGGATTAATCTTATGAGCCATTACACACATTTTACCATAGCTGAGCGAGAAAAAATATTATTTTTCCTTGCTCAATCTAAATCTTTAGGTTTTATCTCAAAGGAACTTAATAGAAGCAAATCATCTATTTCTAGAGAAATTAAAAGAAATTCAGATGCTAACGGGATATATTCTCCATCTGATGCTCAAAGAAAATATCTAAAAAGACGTGAAAATTGTAGGGCTAAAAAGATGCTAGTGGATGAATTGATTCATGATAAAGTTCAGGAACTTTTTCTTCAGCACCAGTGGTCTCCTGAACAAATTTCAAATCGATTAAAGTTAGAGAACAATCCTATAGCCATTAGTTATTCAACTATCTACAGAGGCATATATGCTGGTCTTTTAGAGGAAAGTCCTCTGCTAAAAGGTCAACGAGGAGTTGCTCGTAAACTTAGGCATCGTGGAAAAACACGACATACAAAGGGGCATGTTGAAACACGTGGAAAAATTCGTATCAGCTATCCTATAGAAGAACGTCCTGAGATTGCAAATAATCGTGAACGTATAGGTGATTGGGAAGCTGATACTGTTGCTGGTCAAACAGGTAAAGCTTGTCTTGTAACCCTCACAGATAGAAAAAGTAGGTTTCTCTTATGTGAAAAAGTAGCTAAAAAAGCTTCTCATGAAGTATCTGATAAAATGATAAAAATGCTATCAAGTCAACCTAAAGAAACAATTACACCAGATCGAGGCAAGGAGTTTGCCCAACATAGCAAGATTACTAATGCGTTAGGAGGCATTCCTTTCTATTTTCCAGCACCACATCATCCATGGGAACGTGGTACAAATGAAAATACGAATGGACTTCTACGAGAGTATTTTCCTAAAAGTATGGATATAACGGATACTCCCGATAATGTCATTCAAGAAAAAGTATTAGAGTTAAATAAACGACCTCGTAAATGCTTAAACTGGAAAACACCCTATGAAGTATATTATGAAAAGGTGTTGCACTTAACTTGACAATTCGCCTTATAAAAAAACCTCCCTTTTCCTAGGTGAGGTGAATCATATTATAAGTTCTTTAAATTTAAAGTTTATTTTTCAAATCAAGAAAATAGCGCTCAATCTTTGGAAGGATAGTCTCTTTGAGAAATTTTATGGAGAAGTGGAGCAAGAAAGTAAAACTGTTGAAAAGAAAATGATAATAGACCTCCTGAAGCAAGATAATATGTTATAATTCAAGAAGTTTTTAGATATATGAAAATAATAGATAGGTCAAATAGGAGAGAAAAGTGTGACAGGGAACTTTGTTGGAAATTTACTTAGGATGGAACGGGTGAGACAAGGAAAGGGACAAAAGGAAATTTGTTATGGTATTTGTGTCACGAGTTATTTGTGTAAGATTGAAAAGGGGCAAGTCAGAGCAGATGAAGCAATCATTAAAAAATTATTTAAACAGTTAGGTATAGATTATTGTCAGGATGCGCAGCTATTAGAAGAAGCAAGTATACTTATAAAACAGTATTATGAGCAAGTTCATTATAACCTTCCAAGAACTGCTTTTGAAGGATTAAAGCAATTAGAAGATAGGCTTAAGTATAGTCCATTAGGTTTGGATTATAGGTTAATTTGTGGTATGCAGGGAGAAGCTGTTTATGAAATGGTGAAAAGTTGCGAAGGCTGTATGACAGATGAGCAGTTAGGAATATTTTACCTACTTACACCTACGGATAGGTCTTGGGAGGAGTTATTAGAGGCTTATGAAAAAGCCTATAAGCTTTTGGGGACAAGTGCAAGTTATTATAATATTATGATAGCACTGTTGCAGCTTGGACGTTATGCTGAAATACATAGAAGAGCTAAGATTTGTAGAGAACTTGCCATAGAAGAAGGCAATACTTATATATTAGCAGCTACTTTTTTGATGCAAGGACATGCTTATGCTGTTTTAGATTTAGATGAATTTATGATGGAATATTATGAAAGAGGCCTTAGACTTTTACAAAATACAAATTGGATAGAAGATAAGGAACTTGAGAGTGTTTATTATAATATGGGTTCTGTCTTTGTAACGACAAAAGACTATCAAAAAGCACTGGATTATCTAGATAAAGTGACTGTAGAAACCTTTATGCTATGTCAGAAAAAAGCACTTGTACATATTCGAACAGGTCATGTGGAAGAAGCACAAATTTACTTAGAAAAAATGAAAGATTATATGAATGAGGGAGAGGATGCCAAGGTCTATTCAGTCATGTATGAGGAAGCTGTGATGGAACAAAAGAAAGATTATCTGAAGGATCCAGCTTATTTGGAGATACTAGAAAGGCTTCAAAAAGTGATTAAAGAAGAAAGACATTTTGGTTATCTCTATTTTTATAGGGAACAAATAATAGAAGCTTATAGTGCACAAAAAAAATACAAGAAAGCTTTAGCATTCCAAAAAGAAATTTCTTCAAAAGTAGTTGTGATGTAAGTTAAAGTAGGAAATTTGCCTCTAAATTTCTCAGAAAATAGTATTGGATTTTGCGCAAATCGTATCGTATGCTTTTATTAAGAAGAAATAAAAGTATAAGGGGTAAAGAATGAGAAATAAAAAAGAAACGTTATGGACAAAGGATTTTTCGTGTATTACAGTGGCAACCATATTATCTACAATTGGTGGAGAAGCGATGAATTTGCCACTTAGCTTACTTGTTTTTGAGGAAACACAGTCCACTTTTCTTGCAGCACTTTTATTAATATGTGGTATGCTACCGGATGTGATCTTACCTATATTGGTAGCACCCGTTATCGATAGGGGGACTAAGAAAAAATGGATTGTAGGACTGGATGTACTCATGGCACTTTTATATGTAGCAATTGGAGCATGGGCGGGGCAATATGGATTTAATTATGGTATTTACATATTATTTGTATTCGTTGTAGGAACCATTTCTGTATTTTATAGGCTGAGCTTTTCGGCGTGGTACCCAGATTTGATTCCTGTAGGATTTGAGCAAAAAGGTTTTGCAGTAAGTGGGACAATTTATCCAATTATAACCATTTGCATGGCGCCTATTGCTACTTTTCTCTATGAGAAAATTTCTATAAGTATACTATTTTATCTAGTAGCAGGGCTTACCCTACTTTCAGTGTTAGTAGAGCTTTGTATTAGAGAAACTCAAAAGACAACATCTGAAACATATACCTTTTTTAGGTATGTGGCGGATATAAAAGAAGGCTTTATGTATCTTAAAAAGGAGCATGGAGTTAGGAATATTTATACCTATATGAGTATTACAAGTGGGGCCTCAGAAGGAGTAGCAGTTATGGCGCAGGCGTATTACCAGACACAGCCATGGCTATCTGTGACTATGTTAGGGTTTTTAAAGAGTGCTGAGATGATTGGTCGTGTTATTGGAGGAGCAGTACAGTATAAATGGGAAATAGCACCCAAGAAGCGTTATGCTTTTACCAAAATGGTCTACAGTGTGTATGATACAATGGATGCTTTTTTGCTGTTTATGCCTTATCCACTGATGCTATTGAATCGCTTTTTATGCGGGACATTAGGAAGTATGAGTGCGACTATTCGTTCTGTAGCTATACAGTCTTATTTGCCAGCTCATATGCGTGCAAGAGTACAAGCTTTATTTGGCGTTATCTTTGCTATTAGTGGAATCTTTTTTCAGTTAGTAGCAGGTATACTAGGGGAGATGATACCGTATCGAATGGTGGCCTTTCTACTTGGTATGCTTACCTTTACTAGTATGATTTTCCTTATTGTCATCCCAAAGAAAGACAATACGCCAATCTATGCTGCGCAGAGAATAACGGAAGAACAATAGACGTTAAAGAAATTATGGTAATAAACTTGTGAAATTCTTTTTTGATAACAAGTGTGTGAAAGTTGTGGCATGATCAAGAAAGAGCTAGATATAAGATGATGAAAGAAGAGGTGGAGCTAAAGTGACTATAAGAATAGCGAATAAAAGTGATCTAAGTATTCTAGTGCACTATGATAAGCATATTAGTGCAGATGAACTTGTCTATAGTATGATGAGGGAGCGCATATTAATTATAGAAGAGAATAATCATTTAATTGGGTGGCTGAGATATAATTTATTCTGGGATAATACGCCTTTTATGAATATGCTTTATATCTTAGAGGATTATAGGGGAAAAAGATATGGGAAAGTGCTCACTTTATTTTGGGAGGAGAAAATGAAGTGTTTAGGTTATGAACTTGTGATGACCTCTACATTATCTAATGAAGGTGCACAGCATTTTTATAGAAAGTTAGGGTATAGAGATGCAGGTTCATTACTTCTTCCACAGGAGCCTTTGGAAATTATCTTTATAAAGTCTATATAATTTAAAAATAAATTTTAGTTTTTTTACATATTAAAAATCAAAACGGATATAATAATAACATACACAGAATGCAGCGCATCCTTAAAAAGATATGTTACATTAAGTGTATAAAACGATCATGGAGGGGCTGATTCCCTTGGAGAAGTGTAGATTTATCTAAACAGAAACTAAGCGAAGAAACACCAAAGTGACCAAAGTCTAAGAAAGGCACTTTTTAAACGTTAAAAACTGAAGTTTTTAAAGAGAAAAAGTACGCCGCTTAGCAAAAGTAGTAAGGACAGCGAAAGTTGTTCTTACTACTTTTTTTGCCTTAAAATATAAGTCATAGTAAAAATTATAGTTGGATATTACGAGAAATAGAGAATGCGGTAGTGACTATACTGTAAGAGGTATGCCACTACCGCATATAGGAAGTAAAATTCTCTATATTATTTTTAATAGTACCTCACATTCATAGATCTCCTTTATAACGTAGCAGTGCGCTTGACTAATTAGACAGAACGCTGTAGTAGTCTAAGTCACCAGAAGCTTCTGTAATAAACCAATAGTCTTGTTCATCACATGTATATTTCTTGGTGGTAAGTGTCTGGTGGATTTGGGAGTTTTCATGAATGCCATTTCTTTCTTTAAAGGTGACTTTATAGATTACCGTAGAGTCATCAGGAGAGGAGATAGCATCAATAGCGGCTTGTTCTAATGAAGGGCTTGAGCTGCCCGTTACCCAGCCTTGTTTATGAAAAGAGGTAAGGGCTTTTACTTTAAGTTCTGGAGAAAGGGCAGCATATTGAAGCGCACCATTACGATTTTGCTGACCGTGAATCCATAGTGCTATGGCTTCTTCCGCTGAAAGGGGCATAGTAAGTTCTGATAAGGCAGCAATATCTTGGTCTAGCACTTCACTTGTAGGATAAGTAATAAGTAGGGAAGTAGGTGTTTGTTCAATTTGGGCTAAGAATAAGGTGTTGAGCCAATCTATACCTACATAAAGGGTGCCGTTTTGAACTTCATAGTCATACACGGACCAAGGCATGGTAAGTTCTCCAGAAACAATATTAAGACCAATAGGATTTGAGTGAAACATAGGGGGAGTCTTGTTATAAAGAGGATAGGTAGGTAGATTGAGATTTTGTAATCTAGGAGGAAGAGGATAGTCATTTTGAGCAGATTGTAAGCCACTTAAAAAAGATAAATATTCATGAGCTTTAAAAAAGTCGTCTACTACCACTGTAACTGTATGGTGAGAGTCATCCCAAGTAATAGAAGAAGCACCCATAGCACTAGCAAATTCTCTAAGGGGAATAAGAATATTACCTTTTTCTTCTATAAGAGGCATAGTAGATGTTACGTACTGCTCATTTAAAATGATTTCGTATCGAATAGATTTAGGTGAAGCTAGAACAGGGAGAGCAAGAGTAATTAAAGCGCATGAAAGTAGAAAAATTAAAGTTAGCTTTCGCATGGTGGACCTCCTTAAATGAATCATCTATAGGTAAAGGGTAACATAGGAGCTTAATAGCTCATAGATTACCCTTTTATTTTTATTGAAATTTCTAGACTAGTGATATTTGTCATAAAGTGCTAATAAGAGATTGACCATTTCGCCGTAGCTTTCTGTTCCTGATTCAACACCATTAGATTGTAAGTAAGCATTATTGATCTGCTCAGCAGTTTCTTTTACACCTCCTTTGTAACTATCCCAGAATTCATTAATATTGACTAGGTCTTTATACACTTTATCAGACATAGTGGCATTTATAGAGAGGAGAATCTCCCTATCTGCCTGAGCAAGCGCATTACTTGTATAGGAGATAGCCATAATATAGGCAGAGTACTGGAAGTCTAGATCAGGGTTAGCCATAGAGGTAATATAGGCAATAAAGTTACATTCACTTTCAAAACCGTAGCCACGTTGGTGAGCCATTTCGTGACAGGTAGTAGAAGGAATAGTAATAGGTGGTATAGCTATATTGATGTTAGGCTCACCTGTAAAAGGTGAATAAATACCGGTGATACCTGTATAGTTCATAAGTGGTGAAGCGAAGACTGCTTTAGCTTTGCCATAATGGCCATTAAGCGCTTCAAAAGCTTGCCCTGCTATATCATAGCCTGCTTGAGCTCTTCTAAAGATATCTTGATGGTCTCCATAAGGGATAGCATTACCATTCTCATCTTCGGGAAGCTCTTCACGTATTTTACCAGCTTGGTCTAGGAGATAGCTATAAAGTTCACCTAATTGCTCTGGTGTATAGTCAGCCATAACAATGCCGTATTTCTCACTAAAGTGTGGACGTTTATAGTTAGCTGCCCAGCCTACAATGAAAATAAAGAATAAAATAGAAGCAGTTACACCTAGATTAAGGAGATAGTTGAAAAAGATTTTAAGTCCCCTATCTAGATGTGTAAAAATCCTAAAAAAGGTATATAGGGTATAACCAATAAGAGTTATAACACCTATATAAATACCCCATTCAAAGAGTGAGAAGGGAAAAATTCCTGTAATAGAACTTAGAATCTTAATAAACCATTTATTAATACCTAAGGAATAAAAGCGCTCCCAGCTATCAGGAAATAAGCCATATAAATAAGAAACTAAAATAGCAATAGGAATAAGGAGTAAGGTTAATAATTTTGTACGTGTTTGCAAATAAAATCCTCCCTTAAATAAAGTAAAATACTACTAATGTTTAGTTTTACCGTACTTACTGTTTTTATTTATTATAGCCTTATAAAGTGGTGCAAATATAGAATAAAATCGTTATAAAATGCCTATAAAAATTTATAAGTATTAAACAGTGAAATAGAGAGTCATTGAATAAAGTAATCAAAAGTTCTCCATACTCTATAAAAAGAGCAGGAGGTTTTTTTATGAGGGATAGAAAAAATATTATTATTATTGTAACTACTTTAATGATTGGAGCAGTGTGTATTATGGGACTAGACCTGTTCTTCTAGGAGGCATAAACTTGTCTACTTTTCAATATAATGTATTAGGCATAGGCGTGAGCCGAAAAGATAAAGGAGGCAGGTATGAAACAACTAGGGATATGGTGTCTGATTATTTTAGGAATGTTATTGGTAGTCCCCATGGTAACGGTATTTGGGGGAGGCTTTTATGATGCATCCTTACTTGCTAATGTGCAAACTATGAATACAGGCGGGGAAGATATAGAGAGTAAGGAAGATGAGAAAGAACTCATCAGCGCACTTGCCAAAATGGTATCAGCAGATGAACAGGAAGAAGTGCTTAAAGCTCATGCAGTCATGATTCGAACTTATAGGATGAGAAGGAAGCTGGGCATAGTAAGTGAAGGTGAGCTAAGCTATATGACACAGGAAGAGATGAAGACGCTATGGCAAAAAGACTATGATAAGAATTACAAGCGTTTAGAGGATGCAGTCAAAGAGACATCAGGGCTTGTCATGTATTGTAATAATGAACTGATTGAGCCTATTTATCATAAGGCAAGTGCAGGTATGACAAGAGATGCTAAAGGCATATATAATATGGATATTCCTTATCTAAAGCCTGTAGTTAGCGAGGATGAGGCAGTAGAAGACATTATTGTCACAAAAGAAGAAGTTGTGACTACACTCCAAAGCGTATATCCTACACTTGTTGTGCAACCTAGCTTCTTAGAGCAGCAGATTCAAATTATTGCCAAAGATCAAGGGGGCTACATAGAAAGTTTACAAGTAGGGAACAGCATTATAGATGGTGAGAGCTTTAGAAAGCTTTTTAAGCTTCCTTCAGCTTGTTTTACTATGAGTTATGATGATACATCCATACAGTTTCGGGTAAAGGGGATTGGGCATGGTGTAGGACTTAGCCAAGAAGGGGCTATTCGAATGGCTAAAGCAGGTGCTACCTATGAGGAAATCTTAAAATATTACTATACAGGCATAGAGATTAAAAATTTTTAATTTTTACTGAATAATAACAAATTCCTCTGGCGATAATTTAGACGTCGGAGGTGTAAAGAATGAATAAACTTAAAGACTTTACAAAAAAATATGGTTTTTATTTAGCAGTAGGTGTCATCAGTGTAAGTGCTGTTGGAGCAGCTATCGTACTTTCTCAAAATACTACACAGGTAGATAATCCAAATGGTGCATACGTAGAAGATGTACTTGACCAGAATGTAGACGTAGAGGAAGATAATCTTGAAGATGTAGGTCTTACAGAAGATGAAGCTTCTGAAACTTTAGAGCCTTCTACATCAGATGAAATCATTGAAGTAGAAGAAGGAAATGTAGATGAGAGTGTAGATGTAGCTTCTAATCCAGCAGAAACTCCAAAAGAATCAGAAGATGACCTTGTAGCAGAAACCTTCAGTTCTACAACAGCAGACCCAGAAGAGACACCTTTCTTTGCAGAGGGAGATAATATGGTATGGCCAGTAGATGGTGAAGTTATTGTACCTTTCAAAGATGATAGTACAAGCCATTGGTATAGTACAGCTTTAGAACAAACGATGCGTACTTATGGTATTTGTATTTCTGCTGATGAAGGTGAAGCAATCAAAGCACCAGCTAAAGGTGTTGTTGTAGACATTATCGATGATGCTACCACACTTGATAGCATGAAACTTGTAGGTAATGTTGGACAGGTTATCGTTATTGACCATGGTAATGGTTATACAACAGAGCTTGGTATTCAAGAAGGTACAGCAGATATGGATTTATTAGGACAAACTGTAGATGCTATGCAGGTTCTTGGTGAAGCAGGTAAAGCTACAGGTCCATTTGCAGACTTAGGTACTAACGTATATATGCGTGTTAAACATGGTGATGACTATGTAGACCCAACAACAATCTTAGGAATGAGAGAAGAAGTTGCTGGTGTAGATATGGGGCATACAGCTGACTAAAATAGTCCATGTGAAGTTAATAAAGGGTGGTTGCAAAGGTAGATGTTGCAACCACCTTTACATATGGTAAGGGATAACTTACATTTTAAATTTCGACTTAGTCTTAGAGAAAAAATAAATTCCTTATTGGTTTCGATTGAGAGTTTCTATAGAGAGTAAGCTTATGGGGAAAAATGAACTTTAATCAAATTGGCTTGTCCCTCGTCAAGTTTTTCGGCATAAAAGAGGACTTCTTAGCATATTTATTAATCAAGAGTTGTGTTAAGGGGGGCCTTTTCTTGAAACCTTATATCGAAGAAAGAGCCATAGAAGCTGCAAAATTTATTATCAATTCTAACGCTACAGTAAGGGAAACGGCCAAGAAGTTTGGTATCAGTAAAAGTACAGTGCATAAAGATGTTACGGAACGATTAGAGAAAATTAATCCAAAACTTGCTATGGAAGCCAGAAGGGTGCTTGAACTTAATAAAGCTGAAAGGCATCTAAGAGGTGGATTAGCGACGAAAGAAAAGTACTCAGGATTAATGAAATAGATAAAAGAGAAGGGGCTACTGCAAAGTAGCCCCTTTTTACATGAGAAAAAACATTTTGCACTAGAAATTCTTTTCTAGTATAATGAAAGTAATTTTATGATGAAAAATAGCAGAAAAGTAGGAGAAATGAGAGATGTTTGGAAGCGGAGCAGATATAGGCATTGATTTAGGAACAGCATCTGTTCTTATCTACATAAAAGGTAAAGGCATCGTTTTGCAGGAACCTTCTATTGTAGCCGTTCATACTAAGACCGGCGAAGTCATTGCAGTAGGAGAGCAGGCACGTGCTATGCTTGGGCGTACACCACAGAGTATTACAGCTATTAGACCACTTAGACGTGGCGTTATTGATGATTATGAAGCAACAGAAAAAATGCTGAAATATTTTATTCATAAGGCAATTGGACCTAGGCTGATTAAACCTAGAATTGCTGTATGTGTACCGAGCGGGGTCACTGAAGTAGAAAAGCGTGCTGTAGAGGATGCTACAAGGCAAGCAGGTGCAAGAAAAGTAGATATTATAGAAGAGCCGATAGCAGCAGCTATTGGTGCGGGGATAGATATTAGTAGACCGTGTGGGAGCATGATTGTAGACATTGGGGGAGGAACAACGGATATTGCTGTTATTTCATTAGGTGGAACGGTTGTTAACAAGTCTATTAAAACGGCGGGAGACAATTTAGATGATGCTATTGCATATTATCTAAAACGTAAACATAATATTTTGATTGGGGAAAGAACTGCGGAAGAAGTTAAAAAGACAATAGGATGTGCTTTTAAACGAGAGGTACCTGTAGAGATGACAGCAAAGGGGCGTAACCTTGTTTCAGGTTTGCCTAAAAATGTTGTGCTATCTTCAGATGAAATATTAGAGGCGCTTCGTGAACCTATTGATGATATGGTTGAAGCTATTCGAGATGTGTTAGAAATGACACCACCAGAGCTTGCAGCCGATATATCTGATAGAGGAATTGTACTCACAGGTGGCGGTAGCTTAATCTATGGATTAGACAAACTTATTACAGAAAAAATAGGTATTAATGCAGTTATTGCAGATGAAGCTATTTCTTGTGTGGCTGTGGGAACAGGTTTATTTGTAGAGTATAAATATTCTAAAAATAAGAAAAGAAATCCTTATGTATAAAGCATTTAATAAAAATACTAAAAATTACGCTTGACAAATAATAAATCTTATTTATAATAATAAATTGTAAATTAAATATTGATGAGTAATTCTTATCCAGAGAGGTGGAGGGACAGGGCCCTATGAAACCCGGCAACCAGCGTATAGCGGGTGCCAATTCCCACAAGTACATAATGTACTTGTAAGATGAGGATGTATCACTTAGTGATTATGTAGACAGGGCCTCATTCGTGAGGCCTTTATTTTTTTATCTAGATCGCATTTATACATCTTTAAAACAACTTTATTTAAAACAATTTTAAGGAGGATTTTGAAATGGCAAGAAGACTATTCACATCAGAATCAGTAACAGAAGGACATCCAGATAAAATTGCTGACCAGATTTCAGATTCAGTATTAGATGCTATCTACGCACAAGATCCACAGGCGAGAGTTGCATGTGAAACAGCAGTTACAACAGGTCTCGTACTTGTAATGGGAGAGATTACTACAAGTTGCTATGTAGACATTAATAAAATCGCACGTGACACAATTAATGAAATTGGCTATAACAATCCAAACTTTGGTTTTGACGGTAATACATGTGGCGTAATTGTAGCACTTGATGAACAATCACCAGATATTGCTATGGGTGTTGATACAGCTCTTGAAAATAGAAAAGGGGATTTAACAGAAGAAGGTATTGAAGCTACAGGTGCTGGGGACCAAGGTATGATGTTTGGTTTTGCTTGTAATGAAACACCAGAGCTTATGCCAATGCCAATTTCTCTTGCACACAGACTTACACGTAGACTTACAGAAGTACGTAAAAATGGTACACTTCCTTACCTTCGTCCAGATGGTAAATCACAAGTAACAGTTGAGTATGATGGAGATAAAGTAGTAAGAGTAGATGCAGTTGTTATCTCAACTCAACATGCGGAAGAAATTTCACAAGAACAAATTCATGAAGATATTATGGAACATGTTATTAAACCAGTTATTCCAGCAGAACTTCTTGATGCAGAAACAAAATATTTCATCAACCCAACAGGCCGTTTCGTAATCGGTGGTCCAGTAGGGGATGCAGGTCTTACAGGCCGTAAAATCATCGTAGATACATACGGTGGATATGCAAGCCACGGCGGTGGAGCTTTCTCAGGAAAAGATCCAACAAAAGTAGACCGTTCAGCAGCATACGCAGCAAGATACGTTGCAAAAAATATTGTAGCAGCAGGACTTGCTACAAAATGTGAAATCGAAATTGCTTATGCAATCGGTGTAGCACATCCAGTATCTATCCTTGTAAATACACATGGTACAGGCGTTGTAAGTGATGAAAGACTTGTAGAAATCGTAAGAGAAAACTTCGACCTTCGTCCAGCAGGCATCATTAAAATGCTAGATCTTAGAAGACCAATCTACAAACAAACAGCTGCATACGGACATTTCGGTCGCACAGATGTATCTCTTCCATGGGAACAAACAGATAAAGCAGAAGCGCTTAAAGCTGCTATTCAATAAAGTTATTTCATAAAAGGCTTGCCCAAAAGGGCAAGTCTTTTTATCATAGAAGTATCATCATAATAAAAAGGAGAATACATGAAGACAGTCAAGATTACCAGAAGAAAAAAAGTTTCCAGTAGAGTCATGTACAGAGTACTGTATATTCTACCTTTGGCAATGTTGCTTTATGCATTTTTGACTACCAACTTAAGCGAGCTTTCGCAGGGGTTTCAAATCATTTTAAAATCAAATGATGTACTTCTTACAGATTATTTAGCTATAGCAGGAGTAGGACCTACCCTAGTCAATGCAGCTTTAGTATTACTTATTAATTTATGGTTAATAAAAAAGTTAGATTTAAAGCCTAATGGGATTATTATTGCAGCTTTATTCCTATTAGCAGGGTTTAGTTTTATGGGAAAAAATATCTTTAATATATGGCCTTTTTATTTTGGGGGCTTTATATATAGTAGGTATCATCAGATTCCTTATAAGAACGTTGTATTAATTAATATGTTCTCCACAGCCTTTAGTCCAATCAGTAGCCTTATTGCAGGGGCTATGTCTGACCATTTAATGCTTGTGATAGTGATGAATGCTGTAGTCGGTGGATTTATTGGATTTATTATGCCAACTATTTCTGCCCATATACTTACTCTCCATTCAGGTTACAATCTTTATAATATGGGTACAGCAGCAGGCTTGGTAGGGATGCTTGTTTATTCTATTTTAGATGTCTCTAAGGTGAATATTGAGGCAAATAGTCTTTTGTTGCAAGAAAACAATCCAGCTGTTATTATCTTTTTTGTTTTATATAGTATAACTTTAATTATACTGGGCTGGCGAATTAATGAACGAAGTTTTAAAGGCTACAGAGATGTTATGAAACATACGGGGCGTCTTGTTACAGATGTGATAAAACAGGATGGTTTTGGTTTAAGTATTATGAACATGGGCATATTAGGGCTTTTAAGTATTGCCTTTGTCCTTGTAGTAGGTGGCGTTATGAATGGACCAACCATAGCAGCTGTCCTAGCTGTAATGGGATTTGGAAGCTTTGGTAAGCATCCTAAAAATACATGGCCTATTGTATTAGGTGTATGTTTAGGGTGGGTCATGTTTGGGATTGATAAGCCTATCTCTACATTAGTCATGTCAGCTTTGTTTGGGACAACACTTGCACCTGTTGCCGGCGAATTTGGCGCGTTATGGGGTATTGTAGCAGGGATGCTCCATATGGCTTTTGTTGTTAATATAGGAGCTATGCATGGTGGACTTATGCTTTATAACAATGGATTATCTGGTGGTATTGTAGCAGCTGTTTTAATCCCTTTAATTGATGCATTTAAAAAGGAGAAGAAGAATGAGACATGAGATAAAAAAAATAGCTAAAATGGTGGATGAGTTAACAACATTTTTTATGGAGCATCATCCAAAGAGCTTGAATATAAAAATCAATGACTTGCCAGATCGAGAAGTCATTACAGTAGAGGCTGAGGCATTAGATTATATAGAAGAATGTATTAATGATTTAAAACAGTTTTTAAGCTATCCGAGAGAGCGTGAGATGGAAGAGTATTACTGGGAGTTAGCTGGTGAGACAGACAGCTCAGAAGAACTTGGACTAGTAGGAACAATGATAGATGAAGCTACGATTGGGTATGATGAAGAGAAGGTTGTGATTGAACTCATTCGTAATAAATGAAAAGGTGAGTAGAGATGGAAGAACAATTAGTAGTAGAGGGCATTGTAGAAGATATTATTTATCAAAATGAAGAAAATGGCTATACAGTTTGTACCATTGAATATGAAGGTGAAGAAGTATCTTGTGTAGGCATGATGCTAGGTGTTCATCCTGGTGAAGAGGTGCGTATTGTAGGGGAATGGACCACGCATCCTATATACGGCAGACAGCTTAAAGTAGATACCTTTGATAAAAGTATTCCAAAGACTGTACAGGGGATTGAAAGGTATTTGGCTTCAGGTGCCATTAAAGGGATTGGGCCCAAGACAGCACGTAAAATTGTTAAGCACTTTGGTTTAGATACTTTTAGAATTATAGAAAGTGAACCTACAGTGCTTTCTCAAATCCAAGGAATTAGCGAGAAAAAGGCAAAGGAAATTAGCGAAGTCTTTAGAGCGCAGCATGAGCTAAGGACAGCCATGATGGTTCTTCAAGAGTTTGGTATTACACCGACTTATGCTATTAAGATTTATAAACGCTATAAAGATCAGACAGTAGAAGTGATTAAGACTAATCCTTATCGATTAGCAGAGGATATCTTTGGTATAGGCTTTAAAAAGGCTGATGAAATTGCTATGCAGATTGGTATTGCGCGCAATGACCCACAACGTATTAAGACAGGTGTGTTATATCTCCTTAATAATGCTTCTTTAGAAGGGCATACTTATTTACCACGTGACCTACTTATTGGGCGGGCAAGAGAATTGCTTACGGTGCCAGAAGAAGCCATTATGCTTATCGAGAATGCTTTAGACGAGTTGAGTATACAACGTACGATTATTGTCAAGAATTATGATAATAGGATTTGTGTATTCCTTAAGTACTTATTTGACAGAGAGTTGCAGATCGCACGTAAGCTTATTGACTTAGCAGCTCTTTATGAAAAAGATATGCCTTTTGATTTTGAAAGAGAGCTGAAGCAGACAGAGAAAGAACTTGAAATTAAGCTAGTAGAAGAACAAAGAGAGGCAGTAAGACACGTCCTTCTTAATGGGGTAACGATCCTAACAGGGGGGCCGGGTACAGGTAAAACTACAACTATTAAAGCTATTTTGCATATGCTAGAGAAGGCTGGAGAGGATGTACTTCTTGCAGCACCTACAGGAAGAGCTGCAAAGCGTATGAGTGAAGCAACTAACATGCAGGCTCAAACTATCCACCGTTTACTTGAAATAGGCTACCTTAAAGAAGATGACCAAAGACAGATGTTTAATCGTAATGCAGAGAATCCTCTAGAAGCAGATGTTATTGTTATTGATGAGATGTCTATGGTAGATGTGAACCTTATGTATGCCTTAATGCAAGCAGTGCAAGAAGGGCAAAGAGTTATTCTTATTGGGGATGCTGATCAGCTCCCTTCAGTAGGAGCAGGAAATGTTCTTAAGGATATGATTCGTAGTGAACGCCTTCCAGTGGTAAGACTGACTCAGATTTTCAGGCAGGCACAAGAGAGTGCTATCGTTATGAATGCCCATCGTATCAATCAGGGAGATGAGCCTGTTTATAACGAGAAGAATACAGATTTCTTCTTTATGGCACGTAGCGTACAGCAGCAAGTACAAGATACCATTATTGAGCTCATTACAACACGTATTCCTAAGTTTCAGAAGGTAGACCCGCTAAAGGAAATACAAGTACTTGTACCGATGCGTAAAGGGCTCCTAGGTGTGAATGAGCTCAATAAGGTGCTTCAAAAAGCCCTTAATCCTCCAGCGCTTACAAAAGTAGAGAAGGAGTATCGTGACACCATCTTCCGTATAGGAGATAAAGTTATGCAGATTAAGAATAACTACAATACGCCTTGGAAAATTCTAGCACCTACAGGTTATCCTTTAGATGAAGGGATTGGCGTATTTAACGGCGACTGTGGTATGGTGAAAGCCATTGACTTACAGAGGGAAGTACTTACTGTACTGTTTGACGACCACAAGACGGCGGAGTATGAGTTTAATCAGCTTGATGAACTTGAGCTCGCTTATGCAGTTACCATCCATAAGTCACAAGGGAGTGAGTACCCGGTAGTCATCTTACCAATTCATAGTGGCCCACCGATGCTTTTAAGTCGTAATCTACTGTACACAGGAGTTACAAGAGCGAAGAAAATGGTTGTTGTAGTAGGGCTTAAAGATACAGTTTCGCGTATGATTGCAAATAACAGTGAACTTGAACGTTATACAAATTTAATGACACATCTTAGACAGTTAATTTAGCTTGGGATCATTTAGGCAAAGGGGTACAAAGGTGTTAAAGGCTATTTTAAAGGAAATGATATGTCCGGATAAGTGTATAATCTGCTCTAAGATTTTAGAATCACCTATAGAAAGCTTGACTTGTAATCAGTGTAAGGTACAGCTTTTAGAGAGGGATATATGTAATAGATGTGGGAAACCTTATGCATTTCATGAGGAAACATGCATTTACTGTAATGAGGAGCCTTTGCGTTTATTGCGCGTAAGGGCTCTTTTTCCTTACAGAGATTTATATAAGGAAAGTGTTCAAAGATGGAAGTACACAGGAATTAGAAAATATGCTAAGGGCTATAGTGAACTCATGATAGAAAGTTGGATGGAGGAATTAAAGAGGGAGCTAGATGTTTTAGTACCTATTCCAATTTCTAAGAAAAGGTATCAGAAAAGAGGTTTTAATCAGGCACTAGATTTGGCTAATGAGCTTAGTTATAAAACAGGTATCCCTGTATATGACGTATTAGAAAGATGCAAGGAAACTAAGCCGCAGTCATCTTGCAAGAAAGAAGAACGTGCTACCAATATTAAAGGAGCTATAAAAGTAAAAGAAGTAGTACCTTTTAATGAAGGTATTACTATTGCTTTTATAGATGATATTTATACAACAGGTAGCACTGTCCGTGAATGTATGCGTGTATTAGAGGAAGAAGCTGTGAAAATAAACAAAGCTTATATCCTAACAGTATGTCTAGCACTATAAATAAAGACAGCAAAAGCCCAGCTAAGCGCAGTTCCCCCTTAAAATAACTGCATTTAGCTGGGCTTTTATATGTGGCAAAATCACTTTGCCTTACTGTATACCAATATATAGGCTTTAGATTGGAAAGGGCAAGGAGATCCGTAAGCTAGCATAGGTACTAGGTGGGTGTTTGACGCTACTATAAGTGAAAGGGATGCTACTACATTTATCACGGCAAGTAGGACAGTAGCACTTAGAACATATGGATCTGCGGTAGGGATTGGCTTGCGCTTTCTACAAAGAAAGACTATAAATTTTGTATAAGTATAGCATTTATGTGATGGGTGCCTTAAAGTACTAGTGCCACATCTAGTATTTAAGGTTAGTAGGCAGGGTCTAAAAAATCTAGAAGGGGGAACTAGATTTTTTAGCTTGTCTACTAAGATGTAAGTAGTACACTACCTAGGATTTGTTTGACTACTTACATAAGATATATAGTCCTTTGTAGGTGAAATTCCCTGTTTTTATTGAGAAAAATTTTAGAAATTTTATTTTAGGTTAAAAAGGGGTATAATAAAAGGATAGATTATTGGCGAGGAGAAAAATATGTTAACGCTAGAAGAGATTAGAGATTTATGTCCTAACGTAGTTACCTTCAATAATGCAAAGCGTCTTTATGGGCTGGGGAGTATTAAGCATATGAGTGCCTTTAAGGAAAGGGATGGCTATGAGGTACATGGAACAATAGAAGAAGATAAATATCATCAAGTAGAGACAATAGTACGTATATTTGATGATGGACGTGTAAGAGTAAAGTGCGGCTGTCATCCGCCTTATGGCTATTGGTCTATTTGTGAGCATGGTGCAGCGCTGCTTATGGAATTTTGGGAAAGACTTCAGACAGGGACTATTAAAATTCAACCTATTGAGCAGATTTATGGCATGGAAATGCTAGCCTTTTATGAAGAGGAAGCTATACGTAAGATGCAAAAGAATAGAGAAGGGTATATAAGAGTACAGCCTAAACTTTATAAAGTTTGGGAGAATGTATATGGGGTAGGTCTACAAGTGGGGGAAGATCGCCTTTACATTGTAAAAGATATAATGGAGTTTGTAGATGCTATTTTAAAAGAAGAACAGCTAGGTTATGGAAAGAATTTGGCATTTATCCACCATGTAGGTGCATTTTGTGAACAAGATAGGCCACTTATTGAGTGGATTGTGGATGAAGCAGTGGCAAGGCAAGCTACATTAGACCAAATGTCAGGTAGACTTACTAAGTTAGACAAGAAATATATTGCACTGACTCCAGGCGGCTTTGATAAGTTTTTTGAACTTATGGAAGGTAGAACTATTTCTTATTACGATGATAGTAATGAAGAGATTACATTAGTAAAAGATAATCCAAAGCTTTACTTTGATGTAGCTAAGGAAGAGGAACAGTTTGTTCTTACTTCTAATTTGAATCAATATAGCCTTATTGAGTATCCTAAAAATAAGTACATTATAATAGAAGATAAACTTTATAAATGTAATAAAAATTTTGCAGATAACGTTATGCCTATACTAGATTATATGAATCAGATGCATACAAGACAGTTTTATTTTGATGAGAGAGGCTGGCAACGTTTTGTTCTCACAATCTTACCGCGTATTAAACGTTATGTAGAGCTTCATATAGAAGAAGGTTTATTAGCACGTTATACGCCACCTGAACTCGTTATTAAAACTTACTTAGATAAAGATGGGTCTAATAATATTGTAGAAAAAACGACCTTTACTTATGGCGTTACGACTTTTAATCCTTATGATACACATGGGGGAGAACCTGTAGACCTTGCTAGAGATATTACTAAGGAGCATGCTTACACCAATATACTGGAGAACTACCAGTTCAAAAATAATAAAGGACAACTTCACCTCGATGATGAAGAGAGCATTTACAACTTCCTTACTTATGGGATAGATGAACTTTTGCCTATAAGTGAAGTGCATATTACAGATGAGCTTAAGGCTATGAAATTTAGAAAACCGCTTATTGGTAGTGTGGGTATTAAGATAGAAAGTGATTTGCTTAAGGTGAATTTTGAGGAGATTAATTTAACACCGGAAGAAATTGATGCCATTATGGAGGCGTATCACCTTAAGAAGAAATACTATAGGTTACGTAGTGGTAGCTTTATAGATGTAGGAAATCGTGAGGTAGATCAGCTAGCTCAGATTATGGAAGGGTTAAGACTCGGTAGTGATGCAATCAGTAGTGGAGAAGTTACTTTGCCTAAATATAGAGCCTTATATCTAGACCAGATTACGAAGCAGAATGAAGACTTAA
The DNA here is from genome assembly GCF_046966505.1 of Zhenhengia sp. Classification (NCBI taxonomy): domain Bacteria; kingdom Bacillati; phylum Bacillota; class Clostridia; order Lachnospirales; family Lachnospiraceae; genus Zhenhengia; species Zhenhengia sp. The sequence continues at coordinate 146,600 of NZ_JBKVCH010000002.1, read as the reverse complement.
GTGTAGAACGCGATAAGTACTTTAAGCAGATTATTCGTGATGTAAAAAATGTGGCAGATGCAGATTTTGAAGTGCCAACTTTTTTAAAGAAGACTTTAAGAGGCTATCAGAAGGTAGGTTACAGATGGTTAAGGACTATGGCAGCATATGGATTTGGCGGTATACTAGCTGATGATATGGGACTTGGAAAGACCTTGCAGGTGATTACCCTATTAGCAGCGCAGCAGAATAGGGGCTATAAGCAGAACTTAGTTGTAGCACCTACGTCACTTGTACTGAATTGGCAGAAAGAAATCGAAAAGTTCACACCTCATCTTAAAGTATTAGTATTAAATGGTACTATAGAAGAGAGAAAAGAGAAGCTTAAACATATAGAAGGCTATGATATTCTTATTACTTCATATGATTTATTAAAGCGTGATATTGAGCTTTATGAATCTCTTCATTTTAAATATTGTATTGCAGATGAGGCCCATTATATTAAAAATCCCAACACACAAAATGCTAAGGCACTGAAATGTGTTAGAAGTGAAGTACGCTTTGCTTTAACAGGAACGCCTATAGAAAACACACTAGCAGAGTTATGGAGTATCTTTGATTTTATTATGCCGGGTTATTTATTTAGTTATCAGCAGTTTAAAGGTAGCTTTGAGACACCCATTTTAAAGTTTGAAAGTGAGCGTGCAACCAATCAGTTACGGACTATGGTAGCACCATTTATTTTACGACGACTAAAAAAAGATGTCTTAAAAGAGCTCCCAGAGAAAACCGAAACCATTCTCTATAATGAAATGACGCCAGAGCAGGAAAAAATTTATAAAGCTAACTTAGCGCTCTTACAGCAAGAATTCCAAAAGGAAATGAAATTAAATGGTATAAGTAGAAGTCATATTAAAATACTAGCTATGCTTACGAGACTTAGACAGTTATGCTGCCATCCAGGGTTATATCTTGATGAGTATGAAGGAGGAAGTAGTAAACTCGACCAATGTATAGAGCTTATTGAAGACAGTATTGAATCAGGACATAAGATTTTGCTCTTTTCACAGTTTACAACCATGCTTGATAAGATTGCTTATGAGCTACAAGTAAGAGGAATTTCTTATTATATGCTGACAGGTGCAACCAAGGCAGAAAGAAGAATTGAAATGGTAGAGCTTTTTAATAAAGATGCAACACCTATATTCTTGATTTCACTTAAAGCAGGAGGAACAGGGCTGAATCTTACAGGAGCAGATATTGTTATTCATTATGACCCTTGGTGGAATGTATCAAGTGAAAATCAGGCAACAGACAGGGCACACCGTATTGGGCAAAAGAACAATGTACAGGTCTTTAAGCTTATTACTCAAAATACGATAGAAGAAAAAATCAAGAAGCTTCAAGATAAGAAGATTGGTTTATCTGATCAGGTATTAACAGGGGAGCAGACCTTTATTAGTCATATGAGTGAAGAAGAAATAAAAGATTTATTTAAACTAGATTAAAAATCGATTTAACAGGCTTAGCTTATAGTCCATGGGCTAAGCCTTGATGATTTGGATGGATATTCCTATTGCTAACTTTATAAAGAAGTGCTAATCTATGACCATGCCGAAGGAAGTACAGACGCTTTTAGATTAACAAGAATTGATAAAATTTAACAAAGAAATCTTGTATAATTAGCTTGACGATAAGATTTCGGGTGTGATATATTAAACTTGTACCTAAATAGGTCTTTTTTTTATGGCAATTTTTAAGAGCTTTAACTCAAGTGGAGGTGTCGATCGTGAGAGTACAAATTACTTTAGCTTGTGAGGATTGCAAGCGTAGAAACTACACCATGACAAAGGATAAGAAAGCACATCCTGATCGCATGGAAACTAAAAAGTATTGCAAATTCTGCAAAACACATACACTTCACAAAGAAACTAAAAAATAAGAGTGTATGAATCGGTATACCCAGGGAGGAATATGAAGATGGTTGAATTTTTTAAAGACTTCATAGCAGAAAGTAAAAGAATAGTTTGGCCAAGCAAATCAGAACTTATGACAAAAACTACAGATGTCATTTTATTTTCACTTGTGGTAGCTGTTATAATTTTTGGTATGGACTTTGTATTTAGTTACGGAATGCAACTATTACATCAACTAGCATAATTGGAGGCACAACAATGGATGAAGCAAGATGGTATGTGGTACACACATATTCTGGATATGAAAACAAAGTAAAAGCTAATATTGAGAAAGCTATTAAAAATCGTAATATGCAAGACTTAATCCATGTGGTTGAAGTTCCTATGCAAGATGAAGTAGAGGAAAAGAACGGGACTAAAAGAACTGTTCAGAGAAAGACTTTCCCTGGATATGTACTAATTAAGATGGTTATGACTGATGATACTTGGTATGTTGTGCGTAACACACGTGGGGTTACAGGTTTCGTTGGTCCTGACTCTAAACCAGTATCTTTAACTGTCGATGAAATCAAAGGCATGGGAATTGATCTTGCAGCATTACGTCCACATGTAGAAATTGGCGACCCAGTTAGAATTCTAGCAGGAGCTTTCCAAGATTCTGAAGGGATTGTAAAAGAAATCCATGAAGCAAAAGGTGCAATTATTGTATCTGTTCAAGGATTTGGGCGTGAGTTCCCAGTAGAGGTAAGTTTCGAACAAGTTGAGAGTCTTATCTAAAATTTCAGCTTCGAGTGTGTAAATTACACACGGTATTTAGTAAAATATTTAAGCAACGCGCGAGTGGGAGGGAATTCCCCGCGAATACCACATTTTTTTAGGAGGTGCCTAACTATGGCTAAAAAAGTTACAGGAATGATTAAATTACAAATTCCAGCTGGAAAGGCAACACCAGCTCCACCAGTTGGTCCAGCACTTGGTCAACATGGTGTTAACATCGTTGGCTTCACAAAAGAATTCAACGAGAGAACAGCAAAAGATGCTGGTCTTATTATTCCAGTAGTTATCACTGTATATGCTGACAGAAGTTTTTCTTTCATCACAAAAACTCCACCAGCAGCTGTATTACTTAAAAAAGCAGCTAACATTCAATCTGGTTCAGCAGTACCAAACAAAACAAAAGTTGCAAAAATCACTGAAGCAAAAATCAGAGAAATTGCAGAACTTAAAATGCCAGACCTTAATGCATCAAGCATTGAAGCTGCTATGAGCATGATTGCTGGTACAGCACGTTCAATGGGTATTGTTATTGAAGGTTAATTCAAAACTAGTATTTTAAATTATTTGAGCGCGTATATAGTACGTGGGAGGGCGTAGTCCCCGATAATACCACAAGGAGGTAACGTTATGAAAAGAGGAAAAAAATATATCGAAGCTGCTAAACTAGTAGATCGTGCAAACTTATACGATGTTGCTGAAGCTTTTGATTTAGTAGTAAAAACATCTAGTGCAAAATTCGACGAAACAGTTGAAGCACACATCAAATTAGGTGTTGACAGCCGTCATGCTGATCAACAAGTACGTGGTGCGGTAGTATTACCACACGGTACTGGTAAAACTCATAAAGTACTTGTATTTGCTAAAGGTGCTAAAGCTGATGAAGCATTAGCTGCTGGTGCAGATTACGTAGGTGCTGAAGATTTAATCCCAAGAATTCAAAACGAAGGTTGGTTCGATTTTGATGTTGTAGTTGCTACACCAGATATGATGGGTGTTGTAGGTCGTCTTGGTCGTGTACTTGGACCAAAAGGCTTAATGCCAAACCCAAAAGCTGGTACAGTTACTATGGATGTTACTAAAGCAATCAATGATATCAAAGCTGGTAAAATTGAGTACCGTCTTGACAAAACAAACATTATCCACGTTCCAATTGGTAAAGTTTCATTCGGTCAAGAAAAATTACAAGACAACTTCTCCACATTAATGAGTGCAATCATAAAAGCTAAACCAGCTGCTGCTAAAGGTCAATACCTTCGTAGCATCTCTGTTTCTTCAACAATGGGTCCTGGCGTAAAAGTTAACCCAACAAAAGCTGAATAATTAACAGAAACTGGTAGCTAAATAAATGTTGACAATCTAAGGTGGACATGTTATCATCTTAGTTGTTGAAAATGAATACTGTACCGCAGACAGTAGGTGCCACAAGGCATAACGTATACAACCTACCGAGGTCTATATCATAGATGGACGGATGTATCACCACTTTGCCTGCGGAAAGAAGCAAAGTGGTATTTTTTTGACATAACCTGGAATTAGGAGGTGTAACAATGGCAAAAGTTGAACAAAAACAAGTTGTTGTTGATCAAATTAAAGCAAAATTAGAAGGCGCAAGTTCTGTTCTTTTAGTAGACTATCGTGGTCTTACAGTAGAACAAGATACAACTCTTCGTAAAGAACTTCGTGAAGCAGGTGTTGAGTACAGAGTATACAAAAACACTATGGTAAACTTCGCAGTTCAAGGTACAGAGTTCGAAGCTATTTCTAAACATCTTGAAGGACCTACAGCTATCGCAATCAGCTACGAAGATGCAACTGCTGGTCCTAGAGTATTAGCAAAAGTTGCAAAAGCTAACGAGAAGTTAGAATTCAAAGGCGGCGTTGTTGAAGGTACTTACTATGATGCAAATGGTATGTTAGCTATCGGTAATATCGCTCCAAGAGAAGAATTACTTGGTCGTTTACTTGGAAGCTTCAAATCACCTATTGCAAGCTTTGCACGTGTTATTAAACAAGTTGCAGAAAAAGACGCAGAATAATCTAAAGAACGTACAGTTCGCTATTTAAATTAAAATTTACGGAGGTGCTTATCATGGCAAAATTATCAATCCAAGAAATCATGGAAGCTATTAAAGAATTAACAATTTTAGAATTAAACGATTTAGTAACAGCTTGTGAAGAAGAATTCGGTGTATCAGCAGCAGCAGGCGTTATGGTAGCAGCAGCACCAGGTGCAGCAGCAGAAGAAAAAACAGAATTCGACGTTGAATTAACAGATGCTGGTTCAGAAAAAATCAAAGTAATCAAAGTGGTTCGTGAAATCACAGGTCTTGGCTTAAAAGAAGCTAAAGAAGTAACAGAAGGAACTCCAAAAGTTCTTAAAGAAGGCGTAGCTAAAGAAGAAGCTGAAGCAATCAAAGCTAAATTAGAAGAAGTTGGCGCTAAAGTTACATTAAAATAATTTCGGTTATGTTTAAAAGGCAGCTCATAAGGCTGTCTTTTATTTTTCCTAAAAAGGGTAAAAAAATAAGTAGTTCCCCTTGAAAGAAACTACCATGAATGCTATATTTAAAATGCTTATCCATAAAATAAGAAAAAAGGGTTGACTTACCCTTTTTTTTCTGATAGCATATTAGAATGTGTCAATATGTAAATAATTATGCTAGTATTATAGCATATGCCTATCAGCTTGACAATACATAATCTTACTTTAATGTATGACAATGCAAAATTTTAATATTATTAAAGTAGATTATGATTATTATTCAACTCGAAATAATGCAGCTTTTGTTGCATGATTTATAAATTTTGCAAGGGGTGAGAGAACACATGCAAAAATCTAAAATTCGTCCTATTAATGTGGGCAAACAAATTCGTATGAGCTATGCAAGCACAGACGAAATCTTTGAAATTCCAAACCTTATCGAAGTACAAAAAGATTCTTACAACTGGTTCCTTAAAGAGGGACTAAAAGAAGTATTCCAAGACATTTCACCAATTACAGATTTCAATGGTAACCTTAGTCTTGAATTTGTAGACTTTGTTCTAGACAGCAAACCTAAATATTCAGTAGAAGAAGCGAAAGAAAGAGACACTAACTATAGTGCGGCTCTTAAAGTAAAAGCGCGTCTTCATAACAAAGAAACAGGAGAAACAATCGATAACGATGTGTTCATGGGTGATTTCCCACTTATGACAGAAAACGGTACTTTCATTATTAATGGTGCTGAACGTGTTATTGTTAGCCAGTTAGTACGTTCTCCTGGTATTTATTATGCTATTGATTTTGATAAAATCGGTAAAAAACTCTTCTCAGCAACAGTTATTCCTAACCGTGGTGCATGGCTTGAGTATGAAACTGATTCAAACGATATTTTCTATGTAAGAGTAGACCGTACACGTAAAGTTCCTGTAACTGTATTATTACGTGCATTAGGTCTTGGTAGTGATGCAGAAATTCTTGAAACATTTGGGGAAGAACCAAAAATTCTTCAAACAATCGAGAAAGATACTACTAAAACTTACGAAGAAGGTCTTTTAGAGATTTATAAACGTATTCGCCCGGGTGAACCACCAACTGTAGAAAGTGCTCAAACACTTTTAGGCAATATGTTCTTTGACCCTCGTAGATATGACCTTGCTAAAGTAGGTCGCTATAAATTCAACAAAAAACTTGCGCTTAGAAACCGTATCACAGGTGCTAAACTTGCTGAGGACGTTGTGGATATGTTCACAGGTGAAGTTGTTGCAAGTGCAGGAGAGAAAGTATCTCTTTCTTTAGCAGATAAGATCCAAAATACTGGTGTAGCATATGTATATGTTTCAGTACCAGAGACAGATCGTCCTGTTAAAGTACTTACTAACCAAACAGTAGAACTTTCACACTTCTTCCCTACTATTGATGCTGATGAAGTAGGTATCAAAGATACTGTATATTATCCAGCATTAGTACGTATTATTGAAGAATTTGATGATGAAGAGGATATCAAGAAAGCATTAATCGAAAGACATAATGAACTTGTACCAAAACACATTACATTAGAAGATATCTTAGCTTCTATCAACTATAATATTCACTTAGAATATGAATTAGGACATAAAGATGACATTGACCACCTTGGTAACCGTCGTATTCGTGCCGTAGGAGAACTCCTTCAAAACCAATTCCGTATCGGTCTTGCTCGTATGGAAAGAGTAGTGCGTGAAAGAATGACAGTTCAAGATTCAGAAGCTATCAGTCCACAAACATTCATTAATATTAGACCTGTAACAGCTGCAATCAAAGAATTCTTTGGTAGTTCACAGCTTTCACAGTTCATGGATCAAAATAACCCTCTTGCTGAACTTACTCACAAACGTAGATTATCTGCGTTAGGACCAGGTGGTCTTTCAAGAGAACGTGCAGGGTTCGAGGTACGTGACGTTCACCATTCACACTATGGTCGTATGTGTCCTATCGAAACTCCTGAGGGTCCAAACATCGGTCTTATTAACTCACTTGCTACATTCGCACGTATTAACGAATATGGCTTTATTGAAGCACCATACCGTATCATTGATAAGAGCACAGGTGTGCCACGTGTAACAGATGACTACATCTATATTACAGCAGATGAGGAAGATAACTACACAGTATGTCAAGCTACAGAAGAGCTTAATGAAAATAGAGAATTTGTAAATAAAAAGGTAAGAGCACGTCGTCGTGAAGAAATCCTTGAATTTGATTATAAAGAAATCGATCTTATGGATATTTCTCCAAAACAGATTGTATCTGTTGCGACAGCAATGATTCCTTTCCTTGAAAATGATGATGCTAACCGTGCCCTAATGGGTGCCAACATGCAACGTCAGGCAGTACCACTTATCCGTACAAATAGCCCAATTGTAGGTACAGGTATGGAACATAAGGCTGCAGTAGACTCAGGTGTACTTGTAATTGCTAGAGAAGACGGTATTGCAGAAAAAGTAACATCAGATGAAATTATCATCAAATCAGAAGATGGTAAAAAACACGTTTATAAATTAACTAAATTCTCAAGAAGTAACCAAGGTACATGTATCAACCAAAGACCAATCATCAACAAAGGTGATGTGATCAAAAAAGGTGATGTACTTGCAGATGGTCCTTCAACAGATCATGGTGAACTTGCTCTTGGTCAAAACCCACTTATTGGTTTCATGACTTGGGAAGGTTACAACTACGAGGATGCTATCCTTTTAAGTGAAAGACTTATTAAAGAAGATATCTACACATCTGTTCATATTGAAGAATATGAAGTAGAAGCGCGTGATACTAAAGTAGGTCCAGAAGAAATTACAAGAGATATTCCAAACGTAGGTGAAGATGCACTTAAAGACCTTGATGAAAGAGGTATTATCCGTATTGGTGCTGAAGTACGTTCAGGCGATATCTTAGTAGGTCGTGTAACACCAAAAGGTGAGACAGAACTTACAGCAGAAGAAAGACTTCTTCGTGCAATCTTCGGTGAGAAAGTACGTGAAGTAAGAGATACATCTTTACGCGTACCTCATGGTGAAGCTGGTATCATTGTAGATGTTAAAGTATTTACACGTGAAAATGGTGATGAATTATCTCCAGGTGTAAACAAAATGGTTCGTTGTTATATCGCTCAGAAGAGAAAAATCTCTGTTGGGGATAAAATGGCGGGTCGACATGGTAACAAAGGGGTTATCTCAAGAGTACTTCCAGTAGAAGATATGCCATTCCTTCCAAACGGTAGACCTCTTGATATTGTACTTAACCCACTAGGCGTACCATCTCGTATGAACATCGGTCAGGTACTTGAAGTCCATTTAGGTCTTGCATCAAAAGCTCTTGGCTTTAAGATTGCAACACCAGTATTCGATGGTGCTAACGAATATGACATCATGGATACACTTGAAATGGCAAATGACTATGTAAACCGCACATGGGAAGAATTCACAGAAAAATGGAAAGATCGCATTGATGAAAGTGTGTATAACTATCTTGAAGAAAACTTAGACCACCGTAGTGAATGGGAGGGCGTTCCTATCGATCGTACAGGTAAAGTACAACTTCGTGACGGTAGAACGGGCGAACCATTTGATAACCCTGTAACAGTAGGGTACATGCATTACCTTAAACTTCACCACTTAGTTGATGATAAGATGCATGCGCGTTCTACAGGACCATATGCAACAATTACACAACAACCTCTTGGTGGTAAAGCACAATTTGGTGGTCAGCGTTTCGGTGAGATGGAGGTTTGGGCACTTGAAGCTTATGGTGCTGCGTACACATTACAAGAAATTCTTACTATCAAATCTGACGACGTTGTTGGACGTGTTAAAACTTACGAAGCGATCGTTAAAGGTGAAAATATACCTGAACCAGGTATTCCAGAATCATTCAAAGTTCTTCTTAAAGAACTTCAATCTTTAGCACTTGATGTACGTGTATTAACTAGCGATATGACTGAACTTCAAATCAAAGAAAGTGTTGAAGAGGGAGAAGGTCTTGCTGTTAACATTGAAGGCGTTGAAGGTGCACCACAAAATCCAGAATTCATTGATGAAGATGTTGAATTAACTGAAACAGATTTATTAGAATCAGAGTCTGACCTTGAAGAAGAAGCATTAGACTTTGACTTTGATGATGCAGTTGTAGAAGATTTATTTGAAGATTCATTAGATGATTTGGATTTATAAAAGCTTAGAAGGGAGTAAAGGTCATGACTAATATGGATCAATCAATCCTATTTGAAGCAATAAGAATTGGATTAGCTTCCCCAGATAAAATCCGTGAATGGTCTAGAGGAGAAGTAAAAAAACCAGAAACAATTAACTACCGTACACAAAGACCTGAACGTGATGGGCTATTTTGTGAAAAAATATTTGGACCTAGCAAAGACTGGGAATGTCATTGTGGTAAATACAAACGTATCAGATATAAAGGTGTAGTTTGTGATCGTTGTGGCGTTGAAGTTACAAAAGCAAAAGTACGCCGTGAAAGAATGGGACACATTGAGCTTGCAGCTCCTGTGTCTCACATCTGGTACTTTAAAGGTATACCAAGTAGAATGGGACTTATCTTAAATCTTTCACCAAGATTATTAGAGAAAATCCTTTATTTTGCATGCTATATTGTGACAGACCCTAAAGATACAGGTTTATCATATAAAGAAGTACTTACAGAAAAAGAATTTAGAGAAGCAGAAGAAAAATATGGTTGGGGCTCATTTACAGCTGAAATGGGTGCTGAAGCTATTAAAAAACTTCTTCAAGATATCGATCTTGAGGCTGAAAGTATTGAACTTAAAGCTGCTCTTAAAGATACTACAGGACAAAAACGTATTCGTATCATTAAACGCTTAGAAGTAATTGAAGCGTTTAGAATTTCTGGCAATAAACCAGAATGGATGATTCTTGACGTTGTTCCAGTATTACCACCAGATTTAAGACCTATGATCCAGCTTGATGGTGGACGTTTTGCAACATCAGACTTAAACGACCTTTACAGAAGAGTAATCAACCGTAATAACCGTTTAAAACGTCTTCTTGATCTTGGTGCTCCTAATATTATTGTTCGTAACGAAAAACGTATGCTTCAAGAAGCTGTTGATGCGCTTATCGACAATGGTAGACGTGGTAGACCAGTAACAGGTCCTGGTAACCGTGCACTTAAATCTTTATCAGACATGCTTAAAGGTAAAGCAGGTCGTTTCCGTCAAAACTTACTTGGTAAACGTGTTGACTACTCTGGACGTTCAGTTATCGTAGTAGGACCATCACTTAAACTTTACCAATGTGGTTTACCAAAAGAAATGGCTATCGAGTTATTCAAACCATTCGTTATGAAAAAACTCGTTTCTGATGGATTAGCACATAACATTAAAAATGCCAAACACATGATTGAAAGACTTCACCCAGAAGTTTGGGATGTACTCGAAGAAGTTATTCGTGAGCATCCAGTTATGCTTAACCGTGCCCCTACACTTCACCGTTTAGGTATTCAGGCATTCGAACCTGTATTAGTTGAAGGTCGTGCACTTAAACTTCACCCACTTGTATGTACAGCTTACAATGCTGACTTCGATGGTGACCAGATGGCGGTTCACGTACCATTATCTGTAGAGGCACAAACAGAATGTCGTTTCCTTCTTTTAGCTCCAAATAACTTACTTAAACCTTCAGATGGTGGCCCAGTAGCAGTTCCATCTCAGGATATGGTTCTTGGTACTTACTACTTAACACTTGATAAAGAAGGCGAAGAAGGCGAAGGTAAATACTTCAAAGATGAAGCTGAAGCGATTTTAGCTTACACAAATGGTGTTATTACACTTCATGCTCGTATTAAAGTGCGTCGTACAATCGAAATCAATGGAGAAATGAAAACAGGTATTACAGAAACAACAGTTGGACGTATTATCTATAATGAAGTAATTCCTCAAGATCTTGGTTTCGTAGATCGCAGTAAACCAGAGAATGAATTCAAATATGAAATTGATTTCTTAGTTGGTAAAAAAGAACTAGGTAAATTAATTAAAAAATGCATTAATACACATGGTGCAACTGATACAGCTATCCTGCTTGACAACATTAAAGACTTAGGCTTTAAGTTCTCAACTCGTGGATCTCTTACAGTATCAGTATCTGATATGGTTATTCCAGAGAAAAAAGGTGAATATTTAGCTGAAGCAGATAAAGCAGTAGACCATGTAACAAAACTGTTCAAACGTGGTCTTATGACAGATGAAGAACGTTATAATAAAGTAATCCAAGCATGGAATACAGCCAACGATAAGATTACTAAAGCTCTTCTTGATGGACTTGGAAGATACAACCCTATCTACATGATGGCTCACTCTGGTGCCCGTGGTTCTAACAACCAGATTAAACAGCTTGCAGGTATGCGTGGTCTTATGGCATCTCCATCAGGACGTATCATCGAGCTTCCAATCAAAGCTAACTTCCGTGAAGGTTTATCTGTACTTGAATACTTTATTTCTGCCCATGGTGCTCGTAAAGGTCTTGCCGATACAGCGCTTCGTACAGCCGATTCAGGATACCTTACACGTCGTCTGGTAGACGTATCTCAAGATGTTATCATCAGAGAGAGAGACTGTCGTCATGATGATGATGCAGCGATTCCAGGTATGTGGGTAAAAGCATTCAAAGATGGTGCAGAAGTAATTGAACCATTAAGTGAAAGAATTACAGGTCGTTTTGCAGCAGAGCCAGTTGTACATCCAGAAACTGGTGAAGTAATCATTGAAGCAAATAAAATGATTAGACCAAATGTTGCAGAATACATTGATGATCTTGGTATTGAAAAAGTTAAAATTAGAACAGCACTTACATGTAAATCTAAGATTGGTGTATGTGCAAGATGTTACGGTGCAAACATGGCATCTGGCAACGAAGTAAGAGTAGGGGAATCAGTTGGTATTATCGCTGCTCAGTCTATCGGTGAGCCAGGTACACAGCTTACAATGCGTACATTCCATACAGGAGGTATCGCTGGAGATGATATCACACAAGGTCTTCCACGTATCGAAGAGTTATTCGAAGCACGTAAACCAAAAGGTCTTGCAATCATCGCAGAGTTTGGTGGTGTTGTAACAATTACTGAAACTAAGAAAAAACGTGAAGTAACAATTACTGATAACGAGAGTGGTCAGTCAAAAACTTACCTTATTCCTTATGGATCACGTATTAAAGTATTAGATGGTACTTATATTGAAGCGGGTGATGAGCTTACAGAAGGTAGTGTAAATCCACATGATATCCTTAAAATTAAAGGTGTTCGTGGCGTACAAGACTATATGCTTCAAGAAGTTCAACGCGTTTACCGTCTTCAAGGGGTAGACATCAACGATAAACACGTTGAGGTTATCGTTAGACAAATGCTTAAAAAAGTTAAGATTGAAGAAAATGGAGATACAGATCTTCTTCCAGGTAGCTTAGTAGATATCCTTGAATTTGAGGATGTAAACAATCAAATGGAGGCAGAGGGCTTAGAACCAGCTACAGGTAAAACAACTTTACTTGGTATTACTAAAGCATCTCTTGCTACAGAATCATTCCTTTCAGCAGCTTCATTCCAAGAAACAACAAGAGTTCTTACAGAAGCAGCAATTAAAGGAAAAATGGATCCACTTATCGGTCTTAAAGAGAATGTAATTATTGGTAAACTTATCCCTGCGGGAACAGGTATGGATAGATATCGTAAGATAAATATCGAAGTAGCTGATTTTTAAAGGGTTTTAGAAAGCCGCCTTACCTAAGGCGGCTTTTTTATTCCAAAAAATTTCAACCTTGACATTTGCATTGTAGAATGATAAAATCGTTCAGTGTGTGATATATTCCACAGTACAAACTGCAATAAGCAGTAATTATTCATTTAAGCGAGGAGGTGCCAGAATGCCTACATTTAATCAGTTAGTACGTAAAGGCAGAAAATCAATCGAGAAAAAATCTACTGCACCAGCGTTACAAAAAGGGTTCAACTCTTTACAAAAACGCGCTACAGATATCTCAGCTCCACAAAAAAGAGGTGTTTGTACAGCAGTAAAAACAGCTACACCTAAAAAACCTAACTCTGCTCTTCGTAAGATTGCCAGAGTACGTCTTACAAACGGGATCGAAGTAACAGCTTACATTCCAGGTGAAGGACACAACTTACAAGAACATAGCGTTGTTCTTATCCGTGGTGGTAGAGTAAAAGACTTACCAGGTACACGTTACCATATCGTACGTGGTACTTTAGATACAGCTGGTGTTGCTAAAAGAAACCAAGCTCGTTCTAAATACGGTGCAAAAAAACCAAAACAAAAATAATTTCAAGATAAGTGCTTAAACTTATCGGTGCCCGCTTATGAATATAAACTGCTAGAGAGCGTTTAATATAGATGAGATTAGGGCACGCACGATCCCCCAAAGGGGGGACGAGTACCGATGATTTATCACAATATTAGTTAAGGAGGGAAGACCGTGCCACGTAAAGGACATGTTGCAAAAAGAGACGTATTAGCAGATCCATTATACAACAGCAAGCTTGTTACTAAACTTATTAATAACATCATGCTTGATGGTAAAAGAGGAACTGCACAAAAAATCGTATATGGTGCGTTTGACATCATTGCAGAAAAAACAGGTAGAGATGCTTTAGAGGTTTTCCAAGAAGCTTTAGAAAACATCATGCCAGTATTAGAAGTAAAAGCACGCCGCGTAGGGGGTGCTACTTACCAAGTACCTATGGAAGTTCGTCCAGAAAGACGTCAAACATTAGGACTTCGTTGGTTAACAACTTACACACGTAACCGTGGTGAGAGAACAACAACAGAAGCATTAGCTGCTGAAATCTTAGATGCACTTAATAATACAGGTGGATCAGTTAAGAAAAAAGAAGATACACACAAAATGGCAGAAGCAAACAAAGCATTTGCTCATTACAGATTCTAGGTTTTATAACCTTAAGGAGGCATTACCTTGGCAGGAAGAGAATATCCACTTGAGCGTACCAGAAATATTGGTATCATGGCTCATATCGACGCTGGTAAAACAACTCTTACAGAACGTATCCTTTTCTATACAGGTAGAAATCACAAGATTGGTGAAAGCCATGAAGGTACAGCTACTATGGACTGGATGGAACAAGAGCAAGAACGTGGTATCACTATCACATCTGCTGCAACAACTTGTTTCTGGAATAACAACCGTATCAACATCATTGATACTCCTGGGCACGTAGACTTCACAGTTGAAGTTGAACGTTCACTTCGTGTACTTGATGCTGCTATCGGTGTATTCTGTGCTAAAGGTGGGGTTGAACCACAATCAGAGACTGTTTGGCGTCAAGCTGACAAATATCACGTACCACGTATGGCGTTCGTTAACAAAATGGACATCATGGGAGCTGATTTCTACAATGCAGTAAGCATGATGAGATCACGTCTTGGTGCAAATGCTGTTCCAATGCAATTACCAATTGGTGCAGAAGATGATTTCGTTGGGATCATCGACTTATTAGAAAATAAAGCTTATATCTACAAAGATGACTTAGGTAAAGACATCGAATGTACAGATATTCCAGCTGATATGGCTGATAAAGCTGAAGAATATAGAGCTGCAGCAATCGAAGCTATTTGTGAAACAGATGAAGAGCTTATGATGAAATACTTCGAGGGTGAAGAAATCACTCTTGATGAATTAAAAGCTGCACTTCGTAATGCGGTAATCAATGTACAAATCATTCCTGTATTCTGTGGTACAGCTTACAGAAATAAAGGTGTTCAAAGATTACTTGATGCTGTAGTAGCATACATGCCAGCACCAACAGATATCCCAGCTATCAAAGGTATTAACCCTGATACTGGTGAAGAAATGGAGAAACATTCTTCTGATGAAGAGCCATTTGCTGCTCTTGCATTCAAAATTATGACTGACCCATTCGTTGGTAAACTTGCATTCTTCCGTGTATACTCAGGTACACTTGATTCAGGTTCATATGTATACAACTCAGTAAAAGGTAAAAAAGAGCGTGTAGGCCGTATCGTACAGATGCATGCTAACGCACGTCAAGATATCGACAGAGTATACTCAGGAGATATCGCTGCTGCTGTAGGTCTTAAAGGAACTACAACAGGGGATACACTTTGTGATGAAGATCATCCAGTTATCCTTG
This sequence comes from Zhenhengia sp., assembly GCF_046966505.1. Taxonomy (NCBI): domain Bacteria; kingdom Bacillati; phylum Bacillota; class Clostridia; order Lachnospirales; family Lachnospiraceae; genus Zhenhengia; species Zhenhengia sp. The sequence goes on along the minus strand of NZ_JBKVCH010000002.1, from coordinate 131,264 downwards.
AGTCAATGGAATTCCCAGAGCCAGTTATCTCTGTTGCCATTGAACCAAAAACAAAAGCAGGTCAAGAAAAAATGGGTATTGCTCTTGCAAAACTTGCAGAGGAAGATCCAACATTCAAAACTTACACAGATACTGATACAGGACAAACAATCATCGCTGGTATGGGTGAACTTCACCTTGAAATCATCGTTGACCGTCTACTTCGTGAATTCAAAGTAGAAGCTAACGTTGGTGCACCACAAGTAGCATACAAAGAAACTCTTGCTTCTGATGTTGATATTGATTCTAAATTCGTTCGTCAGTCTGGTGGTAGTGGACAATACGGTCACTGTAAAGTTCGATTCACAAGACTTGATCCTAACTCTGAACATACTTACGAATTCGTAAACTCAGTAGTTGGTGGATCAATTCCTAAAGAATACATCCCAGCTGTTGACAAAGGTATCCAAGAAGCACTTTCAAGTGGTCCTCTTGCAGGTTACCCAGTACTTGGTATCAAAGCGGATTGTTATGATGGTTCATACCATGATGTCGATTCATCAGAAATGGCATTCAAAGTTGCAGGTTCTCTTGCAGTTAAAGATGCTATGAAAAAAGCTGGTGGATTACTTCTTGAACCAATCATGAAAGTAATCGTAACTGTTCCAGATGATTACATGGGTGATGTTATTGGTAACATTAACTCACGTCGTGGTCGTATGGAAGGTATGGAAGCTAGAAATGGTGCTCAAGAAATTAGAGCTTACGTTCCACTTTCAGAAATGTTTGGATATGCTACAGATCTTCGTTCAAGAACTCAAGGTCGTGGTAACTACTCAATGGAATTTGATCACTACGAACAATGTCCAAAAAATATCCAAGATAAAGTTATTGCTGACAGAAAAGCATAATTTTATACAAGATTTACCTTTGCAGCTACTTGCAAAGTAGCTGCAAATTAAATATAATGAAACTAATCTGAGTAAAACTCAGCCAAATAAAAGGAGGAAATTCAAAATGGCTAAAGCTAAATTTGAAAGAAGTAAGCCACACGTTAACATCGGTACAATCGGACACGTTGACCATGGTAAAACAACTTTAACAGCTGCAATCACAAAAACTCTTCATGAAAGATATGGCTTCGGTGAAGCTGTAGACTTCGCGAACATTGATAAAGCTCCAGAAGAAAGAGAACGTGGTATCACAATCTCTACTGCTCACGTTGAGTACGAAACTCCAGCTCGTCACTACGCACACGTTGACTGTCCAGGACATGCTGACTACGTTAAAAACATGATCACTGGTGCTGCTCAAATGGATGGTACAATCCTTGTATGTGCTGCTACAGACGGTCCTATGGCTCAAACTCGTGAACATATCTTATTATCACGCCAAGTTGGTGTACCATACATCGTTGTTTTCTTAAACAAATGTGATATGGTAGATGACGAAGAATTATTAGAATTAGTTGAAATGGAAATTCGTGAATTATTAAATGAATACGAATTCCCAGGCGATGACACACCAGTTATCCGTGGTTCAGCTCTTCAAGCTCTTAACGATCCAATGGGTCCATGGGGAGATAAAATCGTTGAATTATTCGAAATCATCGATGAATACATCCCAACTCCAGAACGTGACGTTGACAAACCATTCCTTATGCCAGTAGAAGACGTATTCTCAATCACAGGTCGTGGTACAGTTGCTACAGGTAGAGTAGAATCAGGTGTTCTTAAAGTTCAAGACGAAATCGAAATCGTTGGTATCCAAGAAGAAACTCGTAAAGTTGTTTGTACAGGAGTAGAAATGTTCCGTAAACTTCTTGAACAAGCTGAAGCTGGTGATAACATCGGTGCACTTCTTCGTGGTGTTCAAAGAACAGATATCGAACGTGGTCAAGTACTTTGTAAACCAGGTTCAATTACACCTCATAAAAAATTCAAAGCTCAAGTATACGTTCTTAAAAAAGAAGAAGGTGGCCGTCATAAACCATTCTTCTCAAACTACAGACCTCAGTTCTACTTCCGTACAACTGACGTAACAGGTGTAATCACATTACCAGAAGGTACAGAAATGTGCATGCCTGGCGATAACGTTGAAATGACAATCGAGTTAATTCACCCAATCGCTATGGCTCAAGGTTTACGTTTCGCTATCCGTGAAGGTGGACGTACAGTTGGTTCTGGTGCTGTTGCATCAATCATCGAATAATTTATACCTTGAGTATAAAAAGCACATCCCTAGGGATGTGCTTTTTTAATATCTATTTTTATTTATATTTCATATTCGCCTATAATGTCTATAAAGCTTATAAAGGAAATGTGTTGGATTGAAGTATAGAGCGATAGGAGTAGGTTAAGAGATAAATCAGCTGTAAATTGTTCTATAAGTTATTTTATAAGTTGCTAATAGGATATTATAGAGATCTTTTTTAGTGAAGATTTAAAAGTGTGATTTATATTAATAGTCTTTATAAAAGGGAATTTCTTCTATATGAAGAAAGGGAAATGAATTGTACTAATAGAGGATAGAGTTAAAGGGCATTCCCCTTGAAGAAGAGTTAAGAAGAAGAAGAGAGCCAATACTAAACGAGTTGTATCATCTGTAAAGGATAATATGTAATAGACACTTTAAGTGTCTAATAAGAATAAGAAAATTACCAGATGATTACACTTTAAAAATCTAAAATAAGTACTATAATATACAGTATGACTCGCAAAAAAGTAGTCTGAACAAGTTGGAAAAAATTATCTTATAAAAAAACAAAAAAAACCTTGTAATACCAAAAAATATCATGTATAATCAACTTGTTGTGACATTGAGAACGATGATCCAGAAGGTTGTTGCTTAGTAATAAGCAGATTTCTGAGGAGCGAATGTCCGGTTCATGAAACCAGACGACAAGTCACTGTATCATTTATATTAGGTCGACAAATTTATAAGTATGTAGGGGTTATCTCTATGTGCAAAAATAAGTTTGTGAAACACCTGGATGAGTGTACAGTCACCACTAGTCGTGCTGCTTCAAATAAAGTACGAAAAGGAGGGGACTTTTTTTATGGCAAGCCCAAAAATCCGTATCACATTAAAAGCTTATGATCACAAATTAATCGATCAAACTGCAGCGCAAATCGTTGATATTGCGAAAAAAACTGGAGCTACAGTAAGTGGACCAATCCCACTTCCAACTAAAAAGGAAGTAGTAACAATCTTACGTGCGGTACACAAATATAAAGACTCTAGAGAGCAGTTCGAAATGAGAACTCATAAGAGATTAATCGACGTAGAAGCTACACCAAAAACTGGTGATGCATTAATGCGTCTTGACTTACCAGCTGGTGTTGATATCAAAGTTGACGCTAGATAGTAAGTAAGAAACACACACTAGGACGGTTATTAATCGTCTAGTATGATTACCCTAAGTTGGTAATCCGCTGTAGATATTAGGAGGTGTAAAGGATGAAAAAAGCAATTTTAGCTAAAAAAATTGGTATGACACAAATTTTTGATGAAGCTAACAACTTAATCCCAGTTACAGTATTAGAAGCTGGTCCATGTACAGTAGTACAAAAGAAAACAGTTGAAAACGATGGATACGAAGCGATCCAAGTAGGTTTCATCGATGCTAAAGAAAAACAACTTATTAAACCAGAAAAAGGTCACTTTGCAAAAGCTGGTGTTACTGCTAAAAAACACTTAAAAGAATTCCGTTTAGAAGATACTGCTGCTTACGAAGTAGGCGCTGAAATCAAAGCTGACGTATTCGTAGCTGGTGACAAAATTGACGTTGTAGGTATCTCTAAAGGTAAAGGTTACCAAGGCGCAATTAAAAAGTATGGTCAAAGTCGTGGACCAATGGGTCACGGTTCTAAATCACACAGAGTTGCAGGTTCTATGGGAGCTGCTACAAGCCCAGGTCGTGTAATGAAAGGTAAAGGTCTTCCATCACATATGGGTAGCGTTCAAATTACAGTTCAAAACCTTGAAGTTGTAAGAGTAGATGCAGATAAAAACTTAATCCTTGTAAAAGGAGCTGTTCCAGGTTCAAAAGGAACAATCATCACAATCAAAGACAGCGTTAAAGCTTAAGGCTGCTTGAGAAAGGAGGAACAAAGATGGCAAACGTATCTGTTTTAAATATGAACGGACAACAAGTTGGTGAAGTTGAATTAAAAGATTCAATCTTTGCTGTAGATGTAAAAGAAAATTTAGTTCACTCTGCTGTATTAGCATACCTTGCTAACAGAAGACAAGGAACTCAAAGTGCTAAAACACGTGCTGAAGTACGTGGCGGTGGTAGAAAACCATGGAAACAAAAAGGTACAGGTAGAGCTAGACAAGGTTCTATTCGTTCACCACAATGGACAGGTGGTGGGGTAGTATTTGCTCCAAAACCACGTGATTACTCATTCAAAATGAACAGAACAGAAAAATTACTTGCTCTTAAATCAGCTCTTACAACAAGAGTAAATGAAAGCAAATTTATCGTATTAGATGAATTAACATTAGCTGAAGCTAAGACTAAAGCAATGGTAAATGTATTAAATGCATTAAACCTTAACAAAGCTTTAATCGTAACTGAAGATAAAGTATCTGAAGGTAGAGCTACAGATAATAGTAAAAACGTTATGTTAGCAGCTCGTAACATCCAAAATGTTAAAACTGCAAACGTAAACAACATTAACGTATACGACATCTTAAAATACGATACAGTTGTAGTAACAAAAGAAGCATTAGCTAAAATTGAGGAGGTGTACGCATAATGGCAGATTTAAAATTTTATGACGTCATTTTAAAACCAGTCGTTACTGAAAAAAGTATGAACGATATGGCAGAAAAGAAATATACATTCCTAGTACACCCAACTGCTACAAAATCTCAAGTTAAAGATGCAGTAGAAAAAATGTTTGACGGCGTTAAAGTAGACAAAGTAAACACTATGAATTACGATGGAAAAACAAAACGTCGTGGAAGAACAGTTGGAAAAACTAACAAATACAAAAAAGCAATCGTAAAACTTACAGAAGCAAGTAAAGACATTGACTTTTTCCAAGGAATGTAGTTAAATAGAAAAAGATGAAACACACGGCTATGTGTAACGTAAACGATTGAAAGGAGTGAAACAGTATGGGTATCAAAAAGTACAGACCTTATACCCCTTCTAGAAGACATATGACTTCTTCAACATTTGAAGAAATCACTAAAACAACTCCTGAGAAATCTTTAATTGTAACATTAAAGAAAAATTCAGGGAGAAACAACCAAGGTAAAATCACTGTTCGTCACCGTGGTGGCGGTTACAAGTTAAAATACAGAGTAATCGACTTCAAACGTAATAAAGATGGCATTCCAGCTACAGTAGTAGGTGTTGAATACGATCCAAACAGAACAGCAAACATCGCATTACTTAGCTATGCAGATGGTGAAAAACGCTACATTTTAGCTCCTCTTGGATTACAAGTTGGACAAAAAGTAATGAGCGGTGAAACAGCAGAGATCCGTGTAGGTAATGCTCTTAGAATGAGAGATATTCCAGTGGGTCAAACAATCCATAACATTGAAATGAAACCAGGTAAAGGTGGACAATTAGTTCGTTCTGCTGGTATGTCAGCTCAACTTATGGCTAAAGAAGGTAAATACGCAACAGTTAAACTTCCATCAGGAGAAATGCGTTTATTACCAATCGATTGTAAAGCTACAATTGGACAAGTTGGTAACATTGATCACGAACTTATCACAATTGGTAAAGCTGGACGTAAACGTCACATGGGTATCCGCCCAACAGTTCGTGGTTCTGTAATGAACCCTAACGATCACCCTCATGGTGGTGGGGAAGGTAGATCTCCAATTGGACGTCCAAATCCATGTACTCCTTGGGGTAAACCTGCTCTTGGATACAAAACAAGAAAGAAAAACAAACATTCAAATAAATATATTGTACGTTCACGTAATAAATAAATTTAAGTATTTGAAAGGAGGCATCTATAATGGCTCGTTCAGTTAAAAAAGGACCATTCGCAGATCAACACTTACTTAAAAAAATCGATGCAATGAATGCTGCAGATGAGAAAAAAGTAATTAAATCTTGGTCACGTCGTTCAACAATCTTCCCAACAATGGTAGGACATACAATTGCCCTTCATGATGGTAGAAAACATGTTCCTGTATTCATTACAGAAGATATGGTAGGACACAAACTTGGTGAATTCGCGTTAACAAGAACTTACCGTGGACATGGTAAAGACGCAGAGAAAAAATCAAGAGTTCGCTAATAAATAATATCGGAAGGAGGTCTTACGATGGCAAAAGGACATAGAACCCAGATAAAAAGAGAAAGAAATCAAAATAACGATAGAAGACCAAGCGCTAAAGTAACATTCGTACGTGTTTCTAGCACAAAAGCTAAAATCGTGCTTGATCAAATCAAAGGTAAAGACGTGCAAACAGCACTCGCTATCTTAGCATACACTCCAAGATATGCTGCTGATGTTATCGAAAAAGTATTAAAATCAGCTATCGCTAATGCAGAGCACAACAATTCTATGGATGTAAGCAAATTATTTGTTGAAGAAGCATACGCAACACAAGGACCAACACTTAAAAGAATCCGTCCTCGTGCTCAAGGCCGTGCTTACAGAATCGACAAACAAACAAGCCACATTACAGTGGTATTAAATGAGAGATAAGGAGGTTAGGTATGGGCCAAAAAGTAAATCCTCATGGATTAAGAGTAGGCGTTATTAAAGACTGGAGCGCAAAATGGTACGCTGATAAAACAGACTTTGCTAACTACCTAGTAGAAGATAACAAAATTAGAAATTATATCAAAAAGAAACTTTACAGTGCTGGCATCGATAAAATTGATATCGAAAGAATGTCAAAACGTGTAAGAGTTCATGTTCACACATCAAAACCAGGTATTGTAATTGGTAAAGGTGGAGCATCTATCGATGCACTTCGTAAAGAAGTAGAGAAACTTACAACTGCAAAAGTTTCTATCAACATCGTTGAAGTTAAACGTCCAGAAACTTCTGCTCAATTAACAGCAGAAAACATTGCACTTCAATTAGAAAACCGTGTATCTTTCCGTAGAGCTATGAAACAATCTATCGGTAAAGCTCAAAAATTCGGTGTTAAAGGTATTAAAGTTGCATGTTCAGGCCGTTTAGGTGGTGCTGAAATGGCACGTACAGAACAATATTCAGAAGGTACAATTCCACTTCAAACATTAAGAGCTGATATTGAGTATGGATTTGCTGAAGCAGATACAACATACGGTAAAATCGGTGTTAAAGTATGGATGTATAAAGGAGAAGTACTTCCTCAAAAAGCTAAAAAGGAAGGGAGCGATAACTAATGTTAATGCCTAAAAGAGTTAAACGTCGTAAACAGTTCCGTGGACGTATGAAAGGCCAAGCTACCCGTGGAAATAAAATCACTTACGGTGAATACGGTATTGTTGCTTTAGAGCCAAGCTGGGTTACATCAAACCAAATCGAAGCTGCCCGTATCGCGATGACACGTTACATCAAACGTGGTGGTAAAGTATGGATCAAAATCTTCCCAGATAAACCAGTAACAGCTAAACCAGCTGAAACACGCATGGGTTCTGGTAAAGGTTCTCCAGAGTACTGGGTAGCAGTAGTTAAACCAGGACGCGTTATGTTCGAATTATCAGGTGTAGCAGAAGAAATAGCAAGAGAAGCGTTAAGACTTGCAGTTCACAAATTACCTATGAAATGTAAGATCGTATCTCGTGCTGAACAAGAAATGGCAGGTGATGGTAGTGAAAACTAAAGCATTCTTAGAAGATTTAAGAGCAAAATCAGCTGAAGAATTAAATATCGAATTGGTGAATGCGAAAAAAGAACTTTTCAACTTAAGATTCCAAAACGCTACCAACCAATTAGATAATACAGCAAGAATCAAAGAAGTAAGAAAAAATATTGCGCGTATTCAAACTATTATTACACAAAAACAAGCAGTGTAATAGAGAGGAGGAGAAATCGTGGCAGAAAGAAATTTACGTAAAACATTAGTAGGTAACGTAGTTAGCAACAAAATGGACAAAACAATTACTGTTGCCGTAGTTAACAATGTAAAACATCCTCTTTACGGTAAAATCATCAAAAAAACATACAAACTTCATGCACATGATGAAAACAATGAATGTGAAATCGGTGACCGTGTAAGAGTTATGGAAACAAGACCTTTATCCAAGTCAAAACGTTTTAGACTTGTTGAAATCGTAGAAAAAGTAAAATAGTATTAGTAATCTTGAAAGGAGGGCACTTCTCATGATCCAACAAGAAAGTAGATTAAGAGTAGCAGATAATACAGGAGCTAAAGAAATCCTTTGCATCCGTGTGTTAGGTGGCTCTACAAGAAGATATGCAAGTGTTGGCGACATTATTGTAGCTACTGTTAAAGATGCAACACCAGGCGGCGTTGTTAAAAAAGGTGACGTTGTAAAAGCTGTTGTAGTTCGTACTGTAAAAGAAATTAGAAGACCAGATGGATCTTACATTAAATTTGATGAAAACGCTGCTGTTATCATCAAAGAAGATAAAAACCCAAGAGGAACTCGTATTTTCGGACCAGTTGCGAGAGAATTAAGAGATAAGAAATTTACAAAAATCTTATCACTTGCTCCAGAAGTTCTATAAGGAGGTGTAAGACGTGAAAACTAAATTAAGAAAAGGCGATAGAGTAATCGTTATTGCTGGTAAAGACAAAGGTAAAGAAGGCAATATTACTTTCATTGATCGTAAACATGGACGCGTTTTAGTTGATGGTGTTAACCAAGGGTTCAAACATCAAAAACCTAACGCTATGGGTCAAGGTGGACGTGTTGAAAAAGAATTCCCAATTCATATTTCAAACGTTGCGTACTCTTTAAACGGAGCTCCTGCTCGTTTAGGTGTAGAAATTAAAGATGACAAAAAAGTTCGTGTAGCAATTACTAAAAACGGTCGTACAGTAATTGACTAATTGGCGAAAGGAGGACGTTAGACAATGAGTAGATTAAAAGATATTTACAATGAACAAATCATCGATGCAATGGTAGAAAAGTTTGGTTACAAAAATAAACTTCAAGCTCCAAAAATCGAAAAAATCGTTATCAACATGGGTGTTGGTGAAGCGAAAGATAATGCTAAAGTATTAGAAAACGCTATCGGAGATATGGAAAAAATCTCTGGTCAAAAACCAGTTGTAACTAGAGCTAAAAAATCTGTTGCTGCTTTCAAACTTCGTGAAGGTATGCCAATCGGATGTAAAGTAACTCTTCGTGGAGAAAAAATGTATGAATTCCTTGATCGTTTAGTGAATTTAGCACTTCCACGCGTACGTGACTTCCGTGGGGTAGATGCTACAGCTTTCGATGGCCGTGGTAACTACGCTTTAGGTCTTAAAGAACAAATCATTTTCCCAGAGATCGAGTACGATAAAATCGATAAAGTTCGTGGTATGGACGTAATTATTGTTACGACAGCACACACAGATGAAGAATCTCGTGAGCTTCTTAGACAATTCGGAATGCCATTCCAAAAATAAGGAGGGTTCAAAATGGCAAAAACATCTATGAAAGTAAAGCAAGCTAGACCTGCTAAATTTTCAACACAAGCATATAGTAGATGCCGTATTTGTGGACGTCCACATGCATACATTAGAAAATTTGGTATTTGTCGTATTTGCTTTAGAGAATTAGCATATAAAGGTCAAATCCCAGGCGTTAAAAAAGCAAGCTGGTAATACCAGAAAGGAGGTAACTAAAAATGATGATGAGCGATCCAATTGCAGATATGTTAACAAGAATCAGAAACGCGAATGTTGCAAAACATGATACAGTAGAAGTTCCTGCTTCTAAAATGAAAAAAGCGATTGCTGAGATCTTATTAAATGAAGGATACATCAAAGCTTTCGATGTAACAGCTGACGGTGTTAAAGAAAATATCCGTATCACTCTTAAATACGGTAAAGATAAAAACGAAAAAGTTATTTCAGGAATTAAAAGAATTTCTAAACCAGGTCTTCGTGTATACGCAGATACAGAAAACCTTCCAAAAGTTTTAGGTGGTCTTGGTACAGCAATTATTTCTACAAACAAAGGTGTAATTGCAGACAGAGATGCTAGAAAACTTGGTGTTGGTGGAGAAGTTATAGCATTTATTTGGTAATAACAGCAAAAGTTTAAGGAGGTGCGAGCATGTCACGTATTGGTAGACTACCAATTACTGTTCCAGCAGGCGTAACTATTACTGTTAGTGAAGCTAATGTAGTAGAAGTTAAGGGACCAAAAGGAACATTAACAAAAGCATTCGATAGTGCAATGAACATTGCACTTGAAGAAAATCAAGTGGTTGTAACAAGACCAAATGATTTAAAAAGAAATAGAGCTCTTCACGGTTTAACTAGAACACTTATTGCGAACATGATCGAAGGTGTAACAAATGGTTACGCTAAAGTATTAGAAATCAATGGTGTTGGTTACAGAGCACAAAAACAAGGTAAAAAATTAGTTCTTTCATTAGGTTACTCTCACCCAGTAGAAATGGAAGATCCAGAAGGTATCACAACAACAGTTGATGGTAACAGAATCACAGTTGCTGGTATCAATAAAGAACAAGTAGGCCAATTTGCTGCTGATATCCGTTCTAAACGTGAACCAGAACCTTACAAAGGTAAAGGTATTAAATACGTTGATGAAGTAATCAGACGTAAAGTAGGTAAAACAGGTAAAAAATAATAGCAAAGGGGTGAATTAAATGATCAATAAACAATCACGTAGTAAAGTTCGTGTTCAAAAACATAGAAGACTTCGTAACAAGATTCAAGGTACAGCTCAAAGACCAAGACTTGCAGTTTTCAGAAGTGAAAAACACATCTATGCTCAAATTATTGATGACGTAAAAGCTGTAACATTAGTATCAGCATCTACAGTTCAAAAAGATCTTGGTATTAAAGTTGGTTCTAACGTAGAAGCAGCAGCAGCTGTTGGTACTGCAATTGCTAAAAAAGCACTTGCTAACGGTATTGAAGAAGTAGTATTTGACCGTGGTGGTTTCTTATATCATGGTAGAGTAAAAGCATTAGCAGACGCAGCTCGTGAAGCTGGGTTACAATTCTAGTAAAGGAGGGACAGACGGTGGCTAAAAAACTCAATATTAATCCAAATACTTTGGAATTAAAAGAAAAAGTTGTTACTATTAAACGTGTAACAAAAGTAGTTAAAGGTGGTCGTACATTCCGTTTCTCTGCTTTAGTAGTAGTAGGAGATGGAAACGGACACGTAGGTGTAGGTTTAGGTAAAGCTATGGAAATTCCTGATGCAATCAGAAAAGGAATTGAAGATGCTAAGAAAAACCTTATCTTCGTAGAAAGAAACGATGCAGATAGTATCTACCATGAATTTGTAGGTACATTCGGTAGTGCAAACGTTCTTCTTAAACCAGCTAAAGAAGGTACTGGAGTTATCGCAGGTGGTCCAGCTCGTGCTGTACTTGAACTTGCAGGTATCCGTAACATCAGAACTAAATCTTTAGGTTCAAATAACAAGAAAAACGTTGTTCACGCAACAATCGAAGGTCTTGCAGCATTAAAAACTCCAGCAGAAGTTGCTAAACTTCGTGGAAAAACTGTTGAAGAGCTTCTAGGATAGGAGGAATAGTCAGTGGCTAATTTAAAAGTAACTTTAGTAAGATCCACAATCGGGGCAATTCCAAAACATAAAAAAACTATCGAAGCGCTCGGATTAAGAAAAACAAATAGTTCAAACATTCACCAAGATAACGCAGCTATCCGTGGTATGGTTGAACAAGTTAAACATTTAGTTAAAGTTGAAGAAATCAACGAATAATTGTAGATTTAGCAAAAGGAGGTGCGACGCATGAATTTAAGCTCATTAAGACCAGCTGAAGGTTCAAAAAGAGACTCTTTCCGTACAGGTAGAGGTCATGGTTCAGGTAACGGTAAAACAGCCGGTAAAGGACATAAAGGACAAAAAGCAAGAAGTGGTGGCGGTGTAAGACCAGGTTTTGAAGGGGGACAAATGCCTCTTTACAGAAGACTTCCAAAACGTGGTTTCACAAATCGTAACAGCAAAGATATCGTAGGTATCAATGTTGATATGTTAAACCGTTTCGAAGATGGAGCTGTTGTTACAGTAGACGCTATGGTTGAAGCAGGTATTGTTAAAAACACTAGAGATGGTGTTAAAATCCTTGCTAAAGGCGATCTTACTAAAAAATTAACAGTACAAGCAAATGCATTTAGTGCAGGTGCAATCGAAAAAATTGAAGCTGTGGGTGGAAAAGCAGAGGTGATGTAGGTTGTTTAAGACTCTTAAAAATGCATGGAGTGTACCAGAACTGCGAAAAAAGATAATTTTTACCCTATGGATGTTTGCCTTAATTAGAATAGGAGCTCATATTCCTGTTCCAGGCATCAATCCGGATGCTGTACAGCAAATGTTAGGAGCGAATTCTAACAACATGTTAGGACTTATGAATGCAATCACAGGTGGTGCATTCAGCCAAATGGCACTTTTTGCCTTTGGTGTAGGTCCTTACATCACAGCGTCAATCATTATCCAACTCCTCACTATCGCTATTACTAGACTAGAAGAGATATCAAAAGAAGGCGAAGATGGACGTAAAAAAATCAACAAGTATACTAGATATTTAACATTAGTAATTGCCATGATGCAATCAGGTGCAACAACACTTATGTTATATAGAAGTAATGTATTAGTTGAAAAAAGCGTAATAGTATTTGCCCTTGCATTTATTTCATTTATTGCAGGCTCTATGTTAGTAATGTGGATAGGTGAACAGATCACACAAAAAGGTATTGGAAATGGTATTTCATTAATTATCTTTATTAATATCGTATCTAGACTTCCACAAGCAGCTACAAGCCTACTAGCATATGATAATTATGTAAAAGTTGCTATTCTATTATTATTATTTATTGTTATTATTGGTTTCACTGTGGCTATGTCACTTGGTGAAAGAAGAATTTCAGTTCAATATGCAAAACGTGTAGCAGGTAGAAAGGTATATGGTGGTCAATCACAAAATATACCAATCAAAGTAAATTTAGCTGGTGTACTTCCAGTTATCTTTGCAATGTCACTTATCCAATTCCCTGAGATTATAACAGGTTTATTTGTTAAAAATCCAAGTGAATTCTGGACTAATGCTATTGAGTGGCTTAGATGGACTCATCCATTTGGAGGAACACTTTATGTCATTTTAATCTTTGCATTTGCATTCTTCTATTCAACAATAGCATTTAATCCAATAGATATAGCATCTAACCTCAAAAAAGGTGGTGGTTTTATCCCAGGTATTAGACCAGGAAAACCAACATCTGACTACCTTTCAAAGGTTGCAACACACATTACATTAATGGGAGCAATATTCTTAGCAATATTAGCTTTAACTCCTCTCTTACTTGGTGCTATCTTTGGTATGCCAATTCAGTTTGGAGGAACATCATTACTTATCGTAGTTGGTGTTGCACTTGAAACAATTAAGCAATTAGAATCACAAATGCTAATGCGCCATTATAAAGGATTTCTATAAGAATTAGATTAGGGGGTTGCCGTAATGAGATTAATATTATTAGGTGCACCTGGAGCAGGTAAAGGCACACAAGCAGAAATGCTTATGAAACTATACAATATACCAACGATCTCAACAGGAAATATTTTTAGAGAACATATTTCTAAAAATACTCAGTTAGGTCAAGAAGCAAAAAAATACATGGATGAAGGCAAATTGGTACCAGATGAGCTCGTAATTGAACTTGTCAAAGATCGTATAGTTCAAGAAGATTGTGATAATGGCATGATCATGGATGGTTTCCCAAGAACTATACCACAAGCAGAAGCATTCGATGCTATGCTTAAAGAGATCAATAGACCAATTGATGCAGTAGTTGATGTAGAAGTACCAGACGAAGCGATCATTGAGCGTATGGCTGGTAGAACTGTTTGTCCTAGCTGCGGCGCTTCTTATCACAAATTATTCAAAGTAGAAACAGTACCAGGTATTTGTAATGAATGTTCTACTCATCTTGTTCAAAGAGAAGATGATAAAGAAGATACAGTTAAGAAAAGATTAGAAGTTTATCATGCACAAACTAAACCTCTTATCAATCATTACGAAGCGCAAGGGAAAGTCCTTGTAATTGACGGTGTTGGTACAGTAGAAGAAGTTAGTGCAAGGGTAAAGAAAGCATTAGGAGTGAACTAAAATGCCAATTCCCATTAAATCCGACGCGGAAATTAAGTTAATGCAAGAGTCAGCTCAAATACTCATTGAGGCACATGAACTGGTGGCAAAGCATATTAGACCCGGTGTAACAACAAAAGAATTAGACCAGGTGGCTTATAAGTTCATAACAAGTAAACACGCTATACCTTCTTTTAAAGGTTACTGTGGTTACCCAGCATCAGCGTGTATATCCATTAATGAGGAAGTTGTACATGGTATTCCAGGTGCAAGGAAAATCAAACAAGGCGACATAGTAAGTGTTGATCTTGGGGTATACTATAAAGGATACCATTCTGATGCAGCTAGAACGTATCCAGTCGGAGATGTATCACCTGATGTTTTGAAGCTAATTGAAGTTACAAAGCAGTGTTTCTTTGAAGGACTAAAATATGCAAAAGCTGGCAATCATTTAGGACAAATATCCCAAGCTATCGAGGACTATGCAAAATCCTTCGGATATGGTGTAGTACGCGATTTAGTGGGTCATGGAATTGGGAAAGAATTACATGAGGAGCCACAGGTACCTAACTATAAGGCACCTGGGCGCGGTGTAAAACTTGAAAAAGGCATGGCACTGGCTATTGAACCTATGATTAACTTAGGAACATGTCAAGTAAGATGTTTAGACGATGATTGGACTTTTGTCACTAGAGATGGACTGCCATCTGCGCATTATGAAAATACTATAGTAATTACAGATGATGAGCCACTCATTTTAACGCTCAGATCGGAAGAAGAGGGCGAGAAATGATTGGAATGTTAGAAGTAGGTCAAATAGTGTTTTCAAAAAGCGGAAGAGACAAAGGCAGATCTTTTATAGTGGTTAGTGTAGAAGAAGAATATGTGTACCTTGCTGATGGAGATTTGCGTAAAGTAGAGAACCCAAAACGTAAGAAAAATAAACATATTCAAAGAACCAATGATGTTATCGATTGGATCAAACAAAAAATAATCGAAGAAAACGTATCAAATGCGGATATCCGTAAGGGGATTAAAGAGTATTTGATAAAGACTTCTATATAGAGGAGGTTTGTAACTTGGCAAAAGGTGATGTTTTTGAAGTAGAGGGAACAGTGATAGAAAAGTTACCAAATGCGATGTTTCAAGTAGAGATTGAAGGCGGACATAAGATCTTAGCTCATATCTCAGGTAAACTTCGTATGAATTTTATCCGTGTTTTACCGGGTGATAAAGTAACTGTGGAACTTTCTCCATATGATTTAACCAAGGGACGAATTATTTGGCGTTCTAAATAAATGGTAAACGGAAAGGAGAGCAGAAAATGAAAGTACGCCCATCTGTTAAAAAGATATGTGAAAAATGTAAAGTAATCAAAAGAAAAGGCCGTGTTTGCGTTATCTGTGAAAATCCAAAACACAAACAAAAACAAGGTTAATGCTTTACAAATGCATTGATTTATGTCACAAAATCATATATAATATGATTTTGTGAGTTAACTAAAAAGCGGCTGCGGCATTTCATGGTAAAATGCTGTATTATATATATATCAACCAATAGGAGGTGCAATCTGAATGGCACGTATTGCAGGTGTAGACTTACCAAAAAATAAACGTGTTGAAATTGGTCTTACTTATATCTATGGTATAGGTCGTCCAAGTTCTCGTAGAATCCTTACAGAAGCAGGTATCAATCCAGATACACGCGTTAAGGACTTAACTGATGATGAAGCTAACAAAATCCGCGAAATCATCGAGAAAACTCAAATGGTTGAAGGTGACCTTCGTCGTGAAATCGCCCTTAACATTAAACGATTAATGGAAATCGGATGCTATAGAGGAATTCGTCATAGACGTGGCCTTCCAGTAAGAGGACAAAAAACTAAAACGAATGCTCGTACACGTAAAGGTCCTAAGAAAACAGTAGCTAATAAGAAAAAATAGTTAAATAAAGGAGGTTAAGATCTCATGGCAGCAGCAAAAAAAGCGGCAAAAAAGGGTACAACTCGTAGACGTCGTGATAGAAAACATGTAGAACGTGGTATGGCTCATATCCAATCTACTTTCAATAATACAATGGTTACATTAACTGATACAAACGGCAATGCTCTTTCATGGGCAAGTGCAGGTGGCCTTGGTTTCAGAGGTTCTAGAAAATCAACTCCATATGCAGCTCAAATGGCAGCTGAAACAGCAGCTAAAGCAGCAATGGAACACGGTTTAAAATCAGTTGAAGTAATGGTAAAAGGTCCAGGATCCGGACGTGAAGCAGCTATTCGTGCGCTTCAAGCAGCTGGTTTAGAAGTAACATTAATTAAAGATGTAACTCCTGTACCACATAACGGATGTCGTCCACCAAAACGTAGAAGAGTGTAATAGGAGGTGTAAATAGAAATGGCTAGATATATCGGAGCGAAATGTAAACAATGTCGTCGTGAAGGTAAAAAATTATTCTTAAAAGGCGAAAGATGCTACACAGCAGCTTGTGCTATTGAAAGAAGACCATATGCACCAGGTCAACATGGTCAACAAAAAACAAAATTATCTGAGTACGGCTTACAGTTACGTGAAAAACAAAAAGCTAAAAGAATCTATGGTGTTCTTGAAGGTCAATTCAGAACATACTTTGAAAAAGCAGATGCACAACCAGGCATCACAGGTGAGAACTTACTTCGTAACCTTGAACTTCGTTTAGACAACGTAGCTTACCGCTTAGGTCTTGGACGTTCTCGTACAGAAGCTAGACAAGTTGTTCGTCACAACCTTGTTACAGTTAACGGTAAAAGAGTTAACATTCCATCATACCAAGTTAAAATTGGTGATGTAATTGAAGTTAAAGAAGATGCTAAAAGCTTCGAACGCTTCAAACAAATCACTGAAGTAACAGGTTCTCGTATTGTACCAGAATGGTTAGAAGCTGATATCGAAAATTTAAGAGGAACTGTTAAAGCAGCTCCTGCAAGAGATCAAATCGATACAGATATCCAAGAAACACTTATCGTTGAGCTTTACTCTAAGTAATAGTTCGTCACCCTCAAAAGACTATTTTAATATTAAAGGAGGGTTTATCGGGTGTTGGAATTTGAAAAACCACAAATTGAGATTAAAGAAATGTCACCTGACGGTAAATACGGTTGTTTTGTTGTAGAACCTTTAGAAAGAGGATATGGGACTACCCTAGGGAATGGATTACGTAGAATCCTTTCTTCTTCTCTTCCAGGTTCTGCAGTAAGCAGCGTAAAAATTGAAGGCGTACTACACGAATTCAGCAGTATCCCAGGTGTTAAAGAAGACGTTCTTGAAATCCTATTAAACATTAAAGGTCTTGCTATCAAAGACATTAGTGATAATATGGAACCAAAAGTAGTTTATATTGAAGCTACAGGTGAGGGCACAGTGACAGGCGCAGACATTAAATGTCCAGCTGAAATTGAAATCCTTAATCCAGAACATCATATCGCTACATTAAATGGCGGTTCAAACTGTCGTTTATATATCGAACTCACAATCACTAGAGGTCGTGGATACATCGGTACTAATAAACTTAAAAAGACAGATTTACCAATCGGAGTTATTCCAGTAGATGCAAGTTACACTCCAGTAGAGCGCGTAAACTTTACTGTAGAGGATACTCGTGTTGGTCAACAAACTGACTACGATAAACTTACATT
This sequence comes from Zhenhengia sp., assembly GCF_046966505.1. Taxonomy (NCBI): domain Bacteria; kingdom Bacillati; phylum Bacillota; class Clostridia; order Lachnospirales; family Lachnospiraceae; genus Zhenhengia; species Zhenhengia sp. Next base: position 113,378 of record NZ_JBKVCH010000002.1, on the reverse strand, counting down.
ACAAGTATGGACAAATGGTACTTTAAAACCTGATGAAGCAGTTAGCTTAGCTGCTAAAGTATTAAGTGAACATTTAAATCTTTTCATTGATTTAAGCGAAAATGCACGTAATGCTGAAATCATGGTAACTAAAGAAGATGACTCCAAAGAGAAAACACTTGAAATGACTATCGAAGAGTTAGATCTTTCTGTTAGATCATTCAACTGTTTAAAACGTGCAGGTATCAACACTGTTGAAGACCTTACAAATAAAACAGAAGATGAAATGATGAAAGTACGTAACTTAGGACGTAAATCATTAGAAGAAGTGTTCCAAAAACTTGAAGAGCTTGGATTTGCATTAAAACCAAGCGAAGATTAGTGACAAACTAAAGGAGGTTAAGGCATGGCTCAAAGAAAACTTGGACGTAATGCAGCTGGACGTAAAGCATTACTTCGTAATCAAGTAACAAATCTCTTATACCATGGTAAGATCAAAACTACTACAGCAAAAGCTAAAGAGATTCGCAAGATTGCTGAAGGCTTAATTGCAATGGCTGTACGTGAAAAAGATAACTATGAAGAAGTAAAAGTTACTGCTAAAGTTGCTAAAAAAGACGTTAACGGTAAACGCGTTAAAGAAGTTGTAGATGGCAAAAAAGTAACTGTATTTGAAGAAGTAGAAAAAACAATCAAAAAAGATAGCGCTACTCGCTTACATGCAAGAAGACAAATGTTAAAGGTATTATACCCTGTAACAGAAGTTCAAGCTAATAAGAGAAGACAAGCTAAATCTGTTGATTTAACAGATAAATTATTCAGCGAAATCGCTCCTAAATACGCAGACCGTAATGGTGGTTACACAAGAATCATCAAAATCGGACCTCGTAAAGGTGACGGTGCTGAAGAAGTTATTATTGAATTAGTATAATGTCCAGGGATTAAGAATTTGCTCTTAATCCCTTTTCTCTATTTATTTTTAAATATCTATTTACATGAGTAGATTATCCTTGTATCTTAAAAAGGGTGTATAACCTATTTATTTAAGTAGATATAGATGTGGAAGTATATAGAAAGAGGAATGTACATGAAGAATATAGTAGAAGCTAAAGATTTAACATTTGAGTACTTGATTCATGATGACCAAGGTGAAGTAGAAGATACGATTATTGCTTTGGATCATATTAATGTAACTATTAAAGAAGGTGAATTTGTAGCGGTACTTGGACACAATGGTTCTGGTAAATCTACTTTTGCCAAACATCTGAATGGTATTTTATCCCCTAAATCAGGAATGTTATGGGTTAATAATATTGACCTAAGTAATGGCGAGTATATATGGGAAGTACGTAAAGATGTGGGAATGGTATTTCAGAATCCAGATAACCAGATCGTTGCAACGATTGTGGAAGAAGATGTAGCCTTTGGTCCAGAAAATTTAGGAGTAGAGCCTAGTGAAATTAGAAAGCGTGTAGATGAAGCTATCCATACAGTAGAGATGGATGACTATAAACGTGTATCACCTAACCAATTATCGGGTGGGCAGAAGCAACGTATTGCTATTGCTGGTGTTATAGCTATGCAACCTAAATGTATTATTTTTGATGAATCTACAGCTATGCTAGATCCTATAGGCCGTTCCCAAGTTATGAAGACTATGCAAAAGCTGAATAAGGAGCAAGGTATTACTATTATTCATATTACACACTACATGCAGGAGGCTATTTTAGCTGATCGTATTATTGTTATTGATGAAGGTAAGGTATTACTTTCAGGTTCTCCGAAGGAAGTTTTCAAAAATGTAGAGGAAATTAGAAGAATAGGTTTAGATGTACCAGATTCTACTTATCTTATCTATCTCCTCAGACAAAAAGGGTATGATTTAGATCCAACCTTATTAACAACAAAGGAGGTTGTAGATGCAATATGGCAATTAAAATCAAACAACTAACACATATTTATAATGAAGGAACGCCTTTTGAGAAAGTAGCTCTTCATGATGTTAACCTGCATATAAAAGATGGAAGCTTTTTAGGGATTATTGGACATACAGGTTCTGGAAAGAGTACACTTATTCAGATGTTTAATGGGCTTTTAAAACCTACAAGAGGAGAGGTATATGTCAAAGGGATTAATATTCATGAAGATGGCGTAGATAAAAAACATATTAGACAATCCGTAGGTCTTGTATTCCAGTACCCAGAATACCAACTTTTTGAAATGACTGTATATGATGATGTAGCTTATGGACCTAAGAACTTAGGGCTAGAGGGAGATGCATTAAAGGAAAGAATAGAATCTTCTTTAAAAGCGGTAGGTTTAGATGAAGAGTTTTGGCAGAAGTCGCCTTTTGAATTATCAGGTGGACAGAAAAGACGTGTAGCCATAGCAGGTGTGTTGGCTATGAACCCAGATATCTTAATTTTAGATGAGCCTACAGCAGGACTTGATCCTAAGGGGAGAGAAGAACTGTTTAGTCAATTAAAAGAGATGCATGAAACAAGGCATTTAACCATTGTACTTATTTCACATAGTATGGAAGATGTAGCACGTTATGTAGAAGAGCTTATTGTACTTTATAGAGGTGAGATTGCCTTTAAGGGAGATACAAGAGAAGTCTTTAAGCATAGAGAAAGACTAGAAGAGATAGGTCTTGGCGTACCACAAATTAGACATATTATGGATGCATTAAAGGAAAAAGGCATGTTAGTAGATACAGATGTATTAACTGTAGAAGAAGCAGCAAGTAAGCTTATAGCTTGTTTAGAGAAAGAGGTGAATAACGCATGATACGAGATATTACGATAGGTCAGTATTATCCAATTAACTCACCTGTGCATAAGCTTGATCCTAGAACTAAGATTCTTCTGACGTTTGCTTATATTATTGCACTCTTTTTCGTAGATACTGTATGGGGATACTTAGGTGTATTCTTAGCATTAGCACTAGCTATTAAAGTAAGTAAAGTACCTGTTAAATACATGCTAAAAGGACTAAAGAGTATTGTGGTCATTTTACTCTTTACTGTTGTACTGAATGTGTTCTTTACAACAGGTGAACATACTATTGTAGACTGGGGTTTTATACGCATTACATGGGAAGGGATTTTCTTTGCACTTGAAATGGGAACGAGATTAATCCTACTTATTGTGGGAAGTTCACTTCTGACATTAACGACTTCACCTATTCAGCTTACAGATGGTATAGAAAGTTTATTAATGCCATTTACAAAGATTCATGTGCCAGCGCATGAAATTGCTATGATGATGAGTATCTCATTAAGATTTATTCCTATTTTATTAGAGGAAACAGATAAGATTATGAAGGCTCAGACAGCAAGAGGTGCTGACTTTGAGAGTGGTAATATTATGCAACGTGCGAAAGCTATGATTCCAATTATGGTGCCATTATTTATTTCTGCATTTAGAAGGGCAGAGGATTTAGCTATGGCTATGGAAGCTAGGTGCTACCAAGGGGGAGCGGGGAGAACGCGTATGAATAAGTTAGAGTACCACAAAGGAGACTTTCTAGCCTTTGGATTTGGCGTGCTTTATATTGTAATGTGTATTGTGTTATAAGATTAAAAGATAAAAAAAGAGACTTAAAGAGAGAATGAATAAGGAGGAGCTATGAGAAGAATACAACTTATTATAGCTTATGATGGAACAGATTATCATGGCTTTGCTAAACAGGAACATGCAATAACTATACAAGGAACTGTAGAAAATGCAATTTATAGTTTAACGGGTAAGAAAGTAGACTTAGTAGGGTCAGGGAGAACAGATGCTGGGGTTCATGCTAAAGGGCAATGCTGTATTATTGATATTGATACACCTATTCCAACAGAACGTTTTGCTAAAGCGCTTAATAGCAGATTACCAAAGGAAATTGTCATTAAAGAGGCAAGGGATGTAAAATCAGATTTTCACCCACGTTTTATGGCGAAGAAGAAGACTTACCGTTATCAGATTCTTACAAGTAAAGTGAATGACCCGTTTATAGGAAAGTATTGTTACTTCTATCCTTATAGCTTAGATATAGAAGCTATGAAAGAAGCAGCACGTAGAATAGAAGGCACACATGACTTTAAATGTTTTTGCGCTTCTGGAAGTACAGTCAAAGATACAGTGCGTACAGTTTATAGTATAGAAGTACATGAGCAAGATGATATAGTTTACCTAGATGTATGTGGGAATGGTTTCCTTTATAATATGGTACGTATTATTGCAGGAACACTCATTGATGTAGGAAGACATAGACTAACTGCACAGACTATTGAAGAGATGCTCGAAAAAAGGGACCGTACATTAGGTGGTCCAACAGCTCCACCAGAAGGTCTTACCTTATTAGAAGTGTACTATGATGCCGCGCTTCGTTATGAACAGACATAAAAAATTAATTAATGAGAAAAATTTTATACTTATTAACAAATATAAAGAGTTATAAACAATTTATATATAAAAATGTGGATAACTTTTAAGAAAAAATGGTTAAATTGTGCATAAATAAATCGGACCTAGTCTCTTGACAGTCCAAGTCACCTATACTATAATGTAATTTGTGTTAATAAGCCCACTTATAGAATCCAAATGCCCCGGATTTTATATCAAATAGACGGTTTAACTAGCGAAGACTAGGCCGAAGGAGGGAATTTATATGAGAACAACATACATGGCAAATGCTCAAAATGTTGAAAGAAAATGGTATATTATTGATGCTGAAGGTCAAACAGTAGGTAGACTTGCAAGCCAAATCGCAGCAGTATTAAGAGGTAAAAACAAACCTACTTATACTCCACACGTAGACTGTGGTGATCACGTAATCGTAATCAACGCTGAAAAAGTAGTATTCACAGGTAAAAAACTTGACCAAAAATTATACAGAAAACACTCTGGATACGCTGGTGGTTTAAAAGAAACTAAAGCTCGTGATATGCTTAACGAACATCCAGAACGCGTTGTTATGTACGCAGTAAAAGGTATGCTTCCTAAAAACTCTTTAGGTAGACAAATGCTTACAAAATTACGTGTATATGCTGGAACAGAGCACAATCATGAAGCTCAAAAACCAGAAGTACTTACATTCAAATATTAATCGTATCGAGAGGAGGCAATACAAATGGCAGCAGTTAGATATTATGGAACAGGTAGACGTAAAAGCTCAGTAGCACGTGTATACCTTGTACCAGGAACAGGTAAAATTACAATCAATAAGAGAGATATCGAAGAATATTTCGGTCTTGAAACATTAAAAGTTATTACTCGTCAACCATTAGTACTTACAGAAACATTAAACAAATTTGATGTTAGAGTAAACGTATATGGTGGAGGAACAACAGGACAAGCTGGAGCTATCCGTCATGGTATTAGCCGTGCGTTACTTCAAGCTGATGGTGAATTCCGTCCAGCTCTTAAAAAAGCAGGCTTCTTAACAAGGGACCCAAGAATGAAAGAAAGAAAAAAATACGGTCTCAAAGCTGCGAGACGTGCACCACAGTTCTCAAAACGTTAATTTTTCAAAGTCAATCCTTTATGGATTGGCTTTTTTATCTTTAAAAATAAGGATATAAGAAAGAGGCTATCAGTCTATCATCTTATATAAGATGAATAGAAGCAGATAGCCTCTTTCTTATTTAGTAGTTTAATGCATAAAGCCTATATATTATTAGAGTAGTCCACCATCTAAAGTAAGAATTTGCCCTGTCATATAGCTGGCTGCCTCACTGGCTAAGTAAAGACAGGTTTTAGCTACGTCTTCAACTTTACCAGTACGGCAAAGAGGTACTTCATCAACAAAAGCATTTTTATCTTCTTCAGAGAAGTGAGCATTCATATCCGTATCAATCCATCCGCAAGAGATGGCATTCACACGAATATTAGAAGGGCCAAGTTCTTTGGCAAGGGCTTTAGTGAAACCATTTAGGGCACTTTTACTCGTGCTATAAGCTACTTCGCAGGAGGCACCTACGTTACCCCAGATAGAAGAAATGTTGATAATGCATCCTTTGTGCTGACTAATCATAGAAGGGACTGCTAAGTGAGAGCAGTTATAGGCGGAAGTCATATTAATTTCCATTACTTTATGCCATATATCTGGTGTTGTATCTGTAAAGAGTCCTACATGGCTGATTCCTGCATTGTTTATAACAATGGTAGGATAGCTGCCAAGTTTTGTATAGGTAAAGTCAAAAAGTGCCTTTGCAGTAGTATACTCAGATACATCGCCTAAGAAACTATAGACTTTAAGAGATTCTTCCTTAAAAGAAGTAGTTGCTTGATCCAAAGCTTCCTTATTATGTGCACCATTAAGAATGACAGTAGCACCTGCTTTAGCAAAGTGGTAGGCAATAGAAAGGCCTATGCCTCTAGAAGAACCTGTAACAAGAACGATTTCGTCATTAAAGTTCACTATCATCGCCCCTTAAATAAGCAATTTCTTCTTTATATAAGTTAGTTTTTTTATCAAGCCAAGGTGTTTCTAAAATGAAAGGTCTACCTTGTACAGCTGGGTGATGAACAATTTTATAAAGTGTCTCACGGCCAATGTGATCTTTGCCCTTTGGATTATCTTCACCAGCACCAAGATTCGCATGACGGTCTTTGCGTGCGCCACGCACATTTAAAGAGCCATTAATATGGAAGACTTTTAGTTTATCAAGACCAATAATGCGGTCAAATTCTGCAATAACTTCATCAAAGTTATTAATGATATCATAGCCACTATCGTGTATATGGCAAGTATCAAAGCAGACACCGATTTTATCACTATATTTAACACCATCAATGATGGCTTTAAGTTCTTCAAAGTTACGACCTATTTCACTTCCTTTACCTGCCATTGTTTCAAGACAGATAAAAGGTTTAGTATCTTCTGTAATAACCTCATTAAGGCCATCAATAATACGTTGTGTACCATATTCAAGTGTTTCTGTAGTGAAAGAGCCTGGATGAAGTACAAGGTAGTTAGAACCCATCTCAGTTGTACGTTCGATTTCAAGTTTTAAGAAGTCACGAGCAAGCTGATAAGTATCTTCTTTGCAGGAAGCAAGATTGATGATATAAGGTGCGTGGATGACAATATCATCTAGACCATAAGCTTTCATAAAAGCTTGCCCTTCTTTAACTTTAAGTTTCTCCATAGGAGAGCGTTTTGTATTTTGAGGTGCACCTGTATAAATCATAAAGGTATTTGCACCGTAAGAATAAGCTTCTTTAGCTGCGCCTAAAAGGCCGCCAGACATAGAAACATGAGAACCTATTTTTAGCATGTATTATCTCCTTTTAATATTAGAATATATAAAATATTTACAACAAAATAGCTGTATAGTATACTGAAATGAAAGTATTCCTAAATTATAGTAACATAAAAAGCCACACATTATAAGGGATAACATAAGGAATAAAGAATAAACTAGGGGGAGTTATAAAATGTCTCGTTTGAGTGGAAAGAAGGCAGGACTTAAAATCTTTTTGATAGTAGCACTGATTACTTTTGTATTATGCGCAATGGTCACTATAGCAGGAGTAACAGCTTATTATGCTTTGGTGTATGATAAGGGCAATACAAGTGTCCATCAAGCAGAAGATGAAGGCATAGAGCCACAAGAAACGCCACAAGCTGAGATGGAAAGTATACAGCCTAGTGAGGCTAAGAAAGATGACAGCAAGACAGTTGCTATTTTTGGAACGGATAAGGCAGGGAGTTTGACAGATGTTATTTTAGTAGCGCATTTTAAGAGTGAAACCAATGAAGTGAATATCCTTTCTATACCACGTGATACAAAGGTTGAATGGACTAAGGAGCAGACTAGTATATTGCCTAAAGCACACCAGTGGGTGAGGGTCAGTAAAATTAATGAGATGACAAGCTGGGGAAGTATAGATGATATAAGACCTCTAACCATTGCTACACTAGAAAAGTTGTTAGGCGTTAAGATTGATCATTATGTGGTAGTCAATTTAGATGCTTTTAGACAGATTGTGGATGCTATTGGTGGAGTAGAAGTAGATGTGAAACAGCGTATGAAGAAGGACGATTATAGCCAAGGTTTACATATTGACCTTTATCCTGGTGTGCAGGTTTTAGATGGGGAGAAAGCAGAGCAATTTGTAAGGTTCAGGAGTTATCCTACAGGAGACCTAGGTAGAATAGAAGCACAGCAGCAGTTTTTAGAAGCTTTTGCAAAGAAAGTGTTATCACCTGACATAATTACTAAAATACCTAAAATTGTACCTATTTTATTCACATCTATTAAAACAGATGTAGGATTAACGGAGATTCCAACCTATTATCCTTATTTGAAAGAATTTAGTATGGATAAGTTACATTTTAGCGTATTACCTGGAGAAGCGCATGAGGAGAATAATCTTTCTTATTTCTTCCCAGATTTAGATGCGGTATGTACTTTAGTACAGGAACTTTTCTTTTAATAAAATAAATATAATTTTTAAAGAGGTGTCAAAATATTGATATCTCTTTTATTTATTTTGTTCATAAATTGAGTCTATAATAGAAAAGATAAAAAAATGCTGGAGAGAGACAATTTATTTTTGGCAGATTTTGTGCTATTATAATGCATGATGTATAATTACAATTTAATTTGGCATGAAATGGATAAAATTTTCGACACAGGGAGTGGAACGAATGAGTACTAAAGGTACTAAGAAAAAGTTGAATAAGAAGAAAAAGCTAGCAAGGACTTTTTTAAGAGCCATGCTAGGTACAGGTTTAATATGTATTATTGCCATTGTAAGTTTAGTGGGCTGTTATAATTACTTTTTTAAAGAAGAGGGTACAAGTAATAAACCTGGAAAAAATCAAGGTGCTACAAAGAAAGAAGAAAAGCTGGAGGATATCTATAAGAATGTTGCCGTATTTGGTGTAGATAAAGATGGATACCGAACAGACGTTATTTTCGTAGTCAACTTTAATAGTGAAACCAATAAGGTAAAAGTACTTTCAGTACCAAGGGATACAAAAGTAACTTGGTCAGAAGAACAAAAACAAAGTTTACGTGATTTAGGAAAAGGCGTTAGAACTGTATCTAAAATTAATGAAATGACAGCTTATGGCGGAATTGAAAATATTAGAGATTTTACTATTAATGAATTAGAGCGTATGTTAGGTGTAACAATTGATAATTATGTCATTGTTAATATTAAAGCATTTAATGAAATCGTAGATGCAATTGGTGGGGTAGATCTTTATGTACCGCAAGATATGAAGCACACTGACTATGCTGGAGAACTGTTTATTGACTTAAAAGAAGGTCAACAACATTTAGATGGAGATAAAGCAGAGCAGTTTGTACGTTTTAGAAGTTATCCAAATGGAGACGTAGACCGTGTAGCAGCTCAGCAAGTATTTTTAAGAGCTTTTGCAGATAAACTACTTAGTCCTTCTATTATTACTAAGATTCCAAAGCTCGTAAGTATTGTCTTTAATTCTATTACAACAGATATAAACTTAACTGAGATCCCACAATATTACCAATACATCAATAACTTTAATGGGGAGAACATATCTTTCCACATCCTTCCTGGAGAAGGATGCTATGAAGGGGGAGCATCTTATTTCTTCCCAGATTTAGATGCACTTGATGCCGTAATACAAGAGGTATTCTTTGATACTGTACCTGCAGGTCAGGAGCCAGTAGAAGAGGAAGTTGTCATAGATAAAGAAGTATCTATTACTATCCTAAATGGAAGCGGTATTACAGGTGCAGCAGGACGTGCTCGTGACCAGCTTGTAGAACAAGGTTATACAGTAAGTGAAGTTGGGAATTATCAAACACATGATGTAGTCACAACCATGGTGATTGCTAAAGATGAAACAAAAGCTAAGCAGTTTTTAACTTATTATCCAAATGCACAAATTACACAAGATGAAACCATTGCCACAGATATTCAAATTGTAATAGGAACTGATATAGAAACAAGTGTAGAATAAAATATAAGCTATAAAAGAATAGATTATAGAGCAATAGTCTACAAGCAGTAGATTAGAAGCAATATAGAATAAAGTAATAAATTATAAAGAGGGCAGTTAAGGAGGGAACAAAATGAAGGCAAGAAAATTATTACTATCTTTTATGATAGGGAGTGTAGCCTTAGGAAGTACTTATAGCACTTATGGTGCAGTACTCCATGAGATTACTCAGTCTCAAACTGTAACAAATGGGGCAACACATATTTCTAAACAAGTGCTGACAGATAGTGGCTGGCAAGATTTAAATATCTTAAGAATTGATTTAAGTAATGATAATGTGGTATTAAAGCCTATACAGTCTTCTGTTTTAGGAGAACGTAATACAATTATGAATTTAGCGACTAGTGCAGGTGCCTTAGCAGCAGTTAATGCAGACTACTTTGATATGAGTACAAAGACACCGGCATTTGGGCCTTCTATTAGTGAGGGGAGCCTTAACAATGCTTATCATAATGACTACTACACATTAGGACCACAAAAATATATGGGAACGCTTATAGTAGATGAAGAAGGTCAGGCTTCTATGGATTACTATAGTGTGAAAATGTGGGTAGAAACAGATGGACAAAAAGCTTTTGATTTATCAAGTTATAATAAAACACCATCTAGTATCCGAACACCTTTTGTTATTGATAGAACTTACTATGTAAATAATGCAGCACTTATTAGCAAGTATCAGCAAGTAGGCCTTTATACTGTTCTTATTGAAGAGGATACAGTCAGTTACATATCAGGATTAAATGAAGTAGTAGAAATACCAAAAGACGCCTACGCTATTATGATTAGCGGCGATACTTTTAGTAAATACATACCTTATTTAGAAGAAGGTAGTGAAATCGTACTCCAGCAAGTTATTACACTTAATAATGAAATTGTAGAGTCAGTTAGTGACTTACAAATGGGTATTGGCGGAGGTGGTCTTATTCTTAAAAATGGACAAGCCTACCAAGGTCAAGCTCATAAAGTATCTGGAGATAAAAAAGAACCTCGTACTATTGTAGCTAATACTTATACACCAAATGAAGTGTTACTGATTACCATTGATGGTAGAACCAATCAGTCTTTAGGTGCGAACCACACAGATCTTATTAAGATTTTACAAGAACTAGGTGCTAAAGATGCTATGTATTTAGATGGTGGAGGCTCTACAACTATGGTTGTAAGAAATGAGGGAGATATGAACCTTACGCTTCAAAATAAGCCATCAGGTGGTTCGCAAAGAAATGTAGCGAATGGTATAGGTGTATTTTCAACTAGGCCACAAGGTGAACTGGCTAAAATAATTATTGAGCCTTCAAGAGAACGTACTTTTGTAGGAGAGAGTGTTCCACTTATACTAAAAGGTGTAGATGAGAATGGAAATTCGGTAGTTTTAAGTAGTAAAGATGTAAGCATTCAGGTAGCTGGTGTCACAGGCAATTTTAATGGTCTTAATTTCACACCTGAATCAGAAGGTGATGCCCTTATTATGGTAACAGCAGGGGATGTGACAGGAACAGCTGAGATTAAAGTAACAAAGCCAACAGGTTTAATTATAGAACCCGCTACGTTGCAAATGGATGAGCAGACTACAAAGCAGGTTCAGGTATATGGTGTAGACCAAGAGGGCTATAAAGTACCTATTACACCAGAAAAGATTAAGTGGACAAGTGAGAGTGGTCAAGTAACTGCAGTTGGTAATAGCATAACAAGTACCAAACGTAGTGTAGACCGTTTAAATGCTTCCTATGCGGGTGTTACAGGTAAACTTAATGTAGTAGTAGGTGAGACAACAGTAGCTCTTGAGTCTTTTGAAGAGACTACAGGTAAATGGGCAGCAAGTAGTAAAGCTGTAGAAGGAAAAGTAGAGGCCTCTAAAGAAATTAAGTACCACGGTAATCAAGCCATTAAAATGACTTATACCTTTAATAAAGATGCCAATAAACAAGTTGCTTATACAGTATTTGAGAAGCCAGTAGTTATTCCAGAGGATGCAAGAAGCCTTAACATGTGGATTTATGCTAATGGACAAGGCGATACACTGAAAGTACAGGTTGAAGATGCAAATGAGCAAGTTCATTATTTAAAATTAGCTGATTCTTTAAGTCATAAAGGATGGAAGTATATGAGTGTCAACTTACCAGAAGATATGAAGCTTCCAGCTAAAATGACAAAGCTTTATGCTTATACTTCAGGTAATACACAGAAACGTACAAGTGCAATTTATATAGACCATGTTTCTATTACAAGAGGGCAAAGAGATTTAGCAGGGACAAGTACACGCTTAGATTATCAGTTTGACCCACTTTATAAGCCAAGCCTTCAAGCACCAGTAGGAAATCAGTATGTGGTTAAAGTAACAGGTCCAACAGCTCTTACAGGTCTAACACATAGTGAAGAAACGCTTAAGAAGATGGCAGATAAGCTTAATAAAGATGCATCAGCTATTATACAGGCATCAAGTAGCAACTTACCACTAGCCATTACAAAAGAACTCTATACATATGCAAATAGCTATAGTGATGTAGCCTTTAAAGATATAGAATTCATTTTTGCAGGAACAGATGGTGGTGGTATACGTCAAACAAGTGCTAGTCAGTGGAATATGTTGAAGCAGTCCTTAGAGATGGCACAGGCAAACAATATTATTTTAGTCATGAGTAGAAACCCACTTACGCAGTTTAATGATGCGAGAGAAGGACAGGCACTTCATGATTATCTTAAAGATTATAAAGCAAAGACTGGTAAAAACATCTTCGTCGTAACAACTGGAGGCCAGACAAAAGAAGTACAACTTGAAGAAGGTATTAGATACATAAGATTAAATGGCCTTGCTACACCAACAGATAAACTTACAGATAGTGAATATTTACTCTTCAAAGTTGTAGATGGACAGATTTACTATACATTTGAATCAATGATGTAAAAAGTGGGGAGTGGTTACAATACCCTCCCCATTTTTTACAATTTAAAAGATACAGGATACTAGATTCATAAGTCTAAAAGGTGTAGGTATGAAAAGTTTATAAAAAAGTATAGGACAGTAAAGAGTAAAAGAATCAAGTAAGAACTTGATGAAATAAAACGATAAAATAAAACGATAAAATAAAAATCTATAAGACAAAGCGAAGGATAAACAAAGGAGGGATCTACCCATGACAAAAAAAATGAAACTTGGTATGATTATGCTTGCTACACTTGTAGTAGGTTCAAGTGTATATGCTGCTAAAGGCGATGCAGGAAGCTCTAATGATCCACTAGTAACAAAAAGCTATGTAGACAGCAAAGTTACACAATTACAAAAGACAGTTGAAGTACAAGCAAGTATGATTGATTTATTAACACAAGAAATTAATAATATGGGTAAAGAAGAAAGTAGCAGCTATGAGGTTGTAACAGTACCAGCAGGACAAAGCATTGTAGGTAAACAAGGAACAGAGATTATTGTACGCTCTGGAAATGGACAGGTTCTTGCAAGTGATGGTGGTGGCCTTCAAGATATGACAGAAGGAACAGATTTATTAGGTGGAAGTGAAATTCCTAAATATCATTTAGTGATTATTCCAAGAGAAGATGGCAGAGGTATTTATGCTACAAAAGACTTAATAGTTATGGTTCGAGGCGGGTATAATATCCAATAATAATGGATTCATACGGAGGAAGAAATGAAAAATCAGACGAAAATTATAATAAGTAGTTTAATCATTTTATCCCTACTGATATGCGTATTTGTAGGTGTAAAACGTGTTAATGTGGAAAGTGATTATAAAGATATACAAATTGCTATTCGCTATAATGATATATTAAATATTGCGAAACAGACAAATGAACCAATTGAGAATGTACTGAAGAAGTTTAAGGACTTAGGTGCAAATGCTTTATTTGTAAGAGAAAATACAGTTATTCCTGCAGCAGGAAGCGACTTTATGAATTTTAAAGAACAAGGTAGAGCAACTGTCTATGAAGGTTATGAACTTGAAAAAGTATACCCAGATAGCGAAAATATTAAACGTTCTAACATCTATATCGAAGCTTACGACAAAGAGGCTTTTGATTTAATTTATAATAATTTAACGCTTAAAGGTATTAGTGCGTATAAAGCTGTTATTGATGGCGAAGATTATATTGAGTTAACAGTGCCTATGAGCATCTTAACATCATTAGGTGTAGGGTATAACTATGGAGACTTACAAATTGCCGCAGACTTAGGTTATGTGATTTTACCACAAGTTAAATCTTGGGACCATGTATCTGATGAATCTATTGCAAGCTTTATTGCGCAGATTGAAGCTATTCCTAACATAGGTAGTATCTACTTTGCAGATAGTAGTATAGTAGAACCAAGCAATTCTCAAATTATTGAAATGGTTAAAAAACATGGCTTAGGCTTTGTAGAGTTCTTTTCCGAAAAACAAAAAGGCTTTGGTAGCTTGGCAAAAGCAAGTAGTGAAAATGGTACAGCTTTCGGTGTAGAAAGACTTCATACTGTAACCGATGCACAAGTTAAACAATATACAACAGACGGACTTATGGATCGTTATATGTTAGCCCTTACAGAACGTAACTTACGTGTCTTCTTATTTAAGATGCCAAATACTTTAGATATTCAAAAAGATGCAAACTTCTTAGCAACAAACATTCAAACATTTAGAGTCTTAGCAGAGAGCAAAGGTTATACCGTAGCAGATGCTGTAGAGCCTTATAACTTACCAGTAGGTAACTATGTTTTAAGTATTTTAGCAGGGATTGCATCGATCTTAATGTTTGTTCTTCTATTAGATCACATGGAGATGATAAAGGTAGGTTATATCTTAGGTGCATTAGGTCTTATTGGATATGCAGGACTTCTTAAATTATCACCAAACTTAGGTCTTAAACTCATGGCACTCTTTGGGGCAGTTATCTTCCCAACTTATGGTGTACTGAGTATCTTAGATGTCAATGAGCGTTCTATGAAGGATACTATCTTAACCTTCCTTAAAGTATGTGCCATTTCATTTGGTGGTGCCCTTACTATTATTGGTACGATTTCTCGTACAAGCTTTGGCTTAGGCATTGATATTTTTGCAGGTGTAAAAGTAGCCATGCTTCTTCCTATTGTTCTTGTTGTAGCGATTGCTTACTACCAACGACATGGCTTAGATTTTAAGTATTACAAAGAGCTTTTAAGTAACAAAGTAACTTATCTTGCATTAGGTTTACTTGGAATTGCAGCTGTTGGGCTTATGATTTATACATCAAGAACAGGTAATACAGGCAGTATTTCAAGCTTTGAACTTGCCTTTAGACAGTTCCTTGATACAACACTTGGTGTAAGACCAAGAACAAAAGAGTTCTTAATTGGACATCCAGCTATGATTATTATGCTTTATTACGGTTATAAAGAAAAATATATTCCATTACTTGTACTCGGTATTATTGGTCAAATTTCTTTAGTTAACACTTATGCACATATTCATACACCTGTTATGATTTCTCTCATAAGAAGTGCTTACGGTATTGTATTTGGCCTAATAATTGGTATGATAGCAATATATGTGATTAAACTATTAGGCAAGGTGATGAATAAATGGATCGTAAAAAATCAGTAGTTATTTCAGGCTATTACGGTTTTAACAATATTGGGGATGAAGCAGTACTTTCATCCATTGTTACAGCACTTCGTAAGCATATACCAGATGTACACATTATAGTATTATCTAACGCACCAAGTCAGACAAAGGCTTTTTATGGTGTACAGGCCATTAATAGATGGCAGATTAAAGAGATTGCAAAAGCTATTAAAGCAAGTGATTTACTTATTAGTGGCGGCGGAAGTCTGCTACAAGATGTAACAAGTAATAAGGTTATTCCTTATTACCTAGGCATTGTTAAAATAGCTCAGTTCTACAAAAAGCCTGTAGTGTTCTATTCACAAGGCGTAGGTCCGGTTGCTAAAGGTCTAGGTAAATGGCTCGTTAAAACAGTAGGGAATAAAGTAACTCAAATTTTTGTAAGAGATGAAGGGTCTAAAGCCCTTCTTGAAACAATAGGTGTAAAGAAAGCACCGATTACAGTTACCATAGATCCAGTACTTGGTATTAAAGCTAAACCAGAACTTGTGGATAAACTTGCACCAAATCTTGTAGCAGGCAAAAAAGTAGGGATTTATATTAGGCCTTGGAAAAATGACAAGGAACTTGTGGATAAGCTAAAAGAGGTATCAAAATATATAGTAGATAGGGGATATGACCTTTATCTTATGCCAATGTATCATAAGGAAGATCTAAGTATTTCAGAAGAGCTTGCAAGTGATCTTGGTGAACATGTTCATGTCATTAGTCAAGAAATGACTATTGATGAAGTAGTAGCTTATACATCTCAGTTTGATTTTATATTAGGTATGAGACTACACAGTCTCATTATGGCTCATGCAGTAGGTGTGCCAATGATTGGTCTTTCTTATGACCCAAAAGTTGCAAGCTTCTTAAATGAAGTGAATGCGCCATATTGTGTAGATGTGGATAACTTAAATGTTACAAGACTTAAAGAATATATTGATAGACTTGTGGATAATTTTGAAGAGGAAAAAGAACGTATTTTCAAAATGAACCAAAAGAAAGAACAAAAAGTAGAATTGCCAGCAGAATATATTAAGCAGCTGCTTGGTTAGGAGGTAAACATGAGAGATACTATTAATGTTTTAGATGTCCCAGTAGACCGTATCACCATGGAGGAAGCAACAAGACGTATCAGTGAATTTGTAAACTCTACAACGTATCATACTGTTATTACTCCAAACCCTGAGATTGTCATGCTGGCAAAGGATAATCCAGAGTTTAAAGCCGTTATGAAACGTGCAGATTTAATTGTGCCAGATGGGATTGGTGTTGTACTTGCTTCAAAAATTTTAAAAAATAGTTTACCAGAGCGTGTAGCAGGATTTGACCTTGTGCAAAATACAATGAAGCAAGCTGTGGATAAAGGATATCGTTATTATTTCTTCGGGAGTAAACCAGGAGTTGCTGATTTAGCAGCGGAGAAAATGCGTAGCACTTATCCTGGTATTCAAATTGTAGGGACACATGATGGATATTTTACAGAAGAGGATATTCCAGCTATTATTGAAGAGATTAACAATAGTAATGCCAATATTTTACTTGTAGCATTAGGGGCACCAAAACAAGAATTATGGATGGATAAATACAAAGATCAGCTGCCTCATATTAGGGTGGCTATTGGTGTAGGAGGTAGCCTTGATGGTATGGCAGGCGTTGTAAAAAGAGCACCTGAGTTCTTCCAAAAAGTAGGCCTCGAGTGGTTCTATCGCTTAATGATGCAACCAACACGTGCAAAACGTATGTTGGTGCTTCCTAAATTTGTTATGGAAGTCTATAAAGAGAAGTACCATAAAAAGTAACAAAATTATGGGGAAGTTAATGCATTTACGGTGCAGGTTAGCTATATGGAGTAGAATATGACATAAAAACATGCTTAGGATTGAGGGTATTTCCAATAAATGTAAAATACTTTTAGGACTATTAACTAAAATAAAATTAGGGATTTTAGAGAAATAGCGAATAGCATGGACTCCTAAAATATAGTATATTTATATTATTAAATAAGTATTGTGTTTTTGCACATAGGTAATCACAAATAAGATCACATTAAGCCAAGGGGGAAAAATCATGGCAGAATTAAAATTAAATAATATTTACAAACGTTATCCAAATGGATTCGTAGCAGTAAAAGATTTCAATCTTCATATTCAAGATAAAGAATTCATCATCTTCGTAGGTCCATCAGGATGTGGTAAATCAACTACATTACGTATGATTGCTGGTCTTGAAGAAATTTCTTCAGGTGAACTTTGGATCGGTGATAAATTATGTAACGATGTTGCTCCAAAAGATCGTGACATTGCGATGGTATTCCAAAACTACGCTTTATACCCACATATGTCAGTATATGACAACATGGCTTTTGGTCTTAAACTTCGTAAAACACCTAAAGACGAAATTGAACGTCGTGTTACAGAAGCTGCTAAAATCCTTGATATTGACCAATGCTTAGATCGTAAACCAAAAGCATTATCAGGTGGTCAAAGACAACGTGTTGCTATGGGTCGTGCTATCGTTCGTGAACCAAAAGTATTCTTAATGGACGAACCTTTATCAAACCTTGATGCAAAACTTCGTGTACAAATGAGAACAGAGATCTCTAAATTACACCAAAGACTTCAAACAACATTCATCTACGTAACACATGACCAGGTAGAAGCTATGACACTTGGTACACGTATCGTAGTATTAAAAGATGGTATCATCCAACAAGTTGATTCACCAACTAAATTATATTCAAAACCAGAAAACTTATTCGTAGCTGGTTTCATCGGTTCACCACAAATGAACTTCGTTGAAGCTAAAGTAGTAGCTAACGGTTCAGATTTAGCTCTTGCTTTCGGAAATGCTACAGTTGCATTACCACAAGAAAAAGCTGAAAAATTAAAAGCTGGTAACTACGTAGGTAAAGAAGTTATGATGGGTATCCGTCCAGAACATATGGCAGATATGGAAACAGTAGGCGATCATGAAAAAGCTAAATTCGCAGTTATTTCTGCTACAGTAGAAGTAACAGAAATGCTTGGTTCTGAAACATACCTTTACATGGTATGTGAAGGCCACAATGTAACAGGTCGTGTTAACCCAAGCTGTAAAGCTAAACCAGGTAGCACAATTGCTATCGGTATCGATACAACTAAAGTTCATATCTTCGATATTGAAACACAACTTACAATTACAAACTAATTTATTAGTGCATAAAAAGCCTGCTCGTAAGAGTGGGCTTTTTTTAATAGTTTCTAAAAAAGGTGTAAATTTATTGATAAAAGGAGGCTAGCCACTTTTTTTTTATACTAAAATAGGATAAAATAAGATATAATGCGATAAAACTATTTTAAATTGATAACAAGTTGGGAGCTGATAGATGTGATTTCGAATCAAATTTTACAAAACACCATTGACGGCCTTAAGAATATTACAAGACGTGATTTTAATATACTAGATGCTGAAGCCAAAATTGTAGCAACAACTATTGAAAATGGTACAACAGAATATGTACCAGAAGTAGAAGCTTTCATTAATTCACATGCAGATAGTCAAGAAATGCAAGGCTTACATTATTTTAAAATTTATGATGAATATTTAGTAGAATATGTACTTGCTGTAAGTGGCGCAGATGATGAAGCTTATAAATTAGGTAAGCTTGCTGCGTTCCAAATTAAAAGCTTACTTGTAGCTTATAAAGAAAGATTCGACAAAGACAACTTTGTAAAGAACTTACTTTTAGATAATCTTTTATTAGTAGACATTTATAGTCGTGCTAAAAAATTACACATTGAAAATACTGTACCACGTGTAGTAATTTTAATTGAATCTAACCAAAGTAAAGAAGGCAATATTTCGGAAGTATTAAGAAATATTTTCCCAGATAAATCGAGAGATTTCGTAACAGCAGTAGATGAACGTAGTGTAATTTTAGTAAAAGAAGTAAATTCAGGGGAAGAAACAGAAGTAGATACTTACTCAAAAATGATTTATGATACATTAACTGCAGAAGCTATGAGCAACGTGCATATTGCAGTAGGTACAATTGTATCTGATCTTAAAGATGTTTCTAACTCTTATAAAGAAGCAAGTATGGCACTTGAGGTAGGTAAAATCTTCAATTGTGAAGATCATATCTCAACTTATTCAAAATTAGGAATTGGTCGTATCATTTATCAATTACCATTACCACTTTGCAAAATGTTCATTCAAGAAGTCTTAAAAGGTAAAAAAGTAGAAAACTTCGATGAAGAAACACTTATGACTGTAAATAAGTTCTTTGAAAACAGTCTGAACGTGTCAGAAACATCAAGACAACTTTATATCCATAGAAATACACTTGTGTACCGTTTAGATAAACTTCTTAAAATGACAGGTCTCGACCTTAGAAAATTCGACGATGCTATTGTATTTAAGATTACAATTATGGTAAGCCAGTACATGGAATATATGGAGAGACAAAATACTGGGAAGCTATAAAGTGGGGGGAGCCAAATGATTTACTTAAATAATGTCTCTAAAACCTATCCTAATGGAACAGTAGGGATTAAGCCCACTTCACTAAGTATTGAAAAAGGAGAATTTGTCTTTATTACAGGAAATAGTGGTTCAGGCAAATCCACCTTACTTAAACTTATGCTAAAAGAGATAGAACCTACACATGGTAAAATTAGTATAAATAATAAAGAGATTACCAAGCTAAGACGTAGACAAGTTCCGTATTTAAGAAGAGACATTGGAGTTGTTTTTCAAGACTTTAGGCTTTTGCCAAATAAGACAGTCTATGAAAATGTAGCATTTGCTATGCAAGTTGTACAGGCAACTAATAAAGAGATTAGAAGAGCTGTGCCCGTTGTACTTGGACTTGTAGGATTGGCTAAAAAAGCAAGATGTTACCCACATGAACTTTCAGGGGGGGAACAGCAACGTACAGCCATTGCACGTGCTATTGTCAATAATTCGCCTATTTTGATTGCAGACGAACCGACAGGAAATTTAGACCCAGCAACATCATGGGAGATTATGACCTTGCTTCAAGACATTAATCTAAGAGGGGTTACAGTTATTGTGGCAACACATGAGAGAGAAATTGTAAACGTGATGAAAAAACGTGAGATAGAAGTAAATAGCGGTATGATTGTAAAAGACATCTATGAGGAGGGCTATGAGGATGAAATGGAATACCATCAAGTATCTCTTTAAAGAAGGGATTCTTGGGCTATGGAAAAATCGTCTTATGGCACTTGCATCCGCAGGGACTATAGTGTTGTGCCTCCTCATTTTAGGTATGTCCTACTCCATAGCTAAAAATATTGAGTATATTATGCATCAAGTAGAGACGCAGCTAGGCATTTCTGCTTATGTTAATGAAGAAATAGAGGAAGCAAGGCTTACAGAGATTGCAGCTCTCATTAAGAATATGCCTCATGTCAATGAGGTGACTTATGTATCTAAAGAAGATGCGCTTAAAACTTTCGCGCAGGGGCAAGAAAACGATACGCTGTTTGAGCAGTTTAAAAATGATAATCCATTACCAGCTTCTTTTGAAATTAAAGTAGATCAAATAGAAAATCAAGATCAAGTTGTAGCCAAATTAAGTGCAGTACCAGAATTACAAGTAGAATACTTTAAAAATGAGTCTAAGATTTTTATGAATGTGAATAGATCTATTCAGCTTGTATCTACTGTTATTATTGGATGCTTAGTTATTATTGCACTTCTTTTGATTACTAATACCATTAAGTTAACTGTCTATGTAAGACGTAGAGAGATTAATATTATGAAGTATTTAGGCGCTACAGATGCCTTTATCCGCTTACCTTTTGTAGTGGAAGGTGTGCTTATTGGGATTATTGGCTGTATGATTCCTATCTATGCTATTAAAGAAGGGTATCAGTTCTTGATAGAGGTTATGGGAGATTCATTAGGAAGTTTTATGGGTGGAATGCATCTTGTACCTAGTGCACAAATTATGCAAGGGCTTGTTCCTATCTTTGTTGCTATTGGTGTAGGGATCGGCATGATAGGCAGTGCGATCGCCATCCGTAAACACCTTAAGGTATAGGAGGCATAGAATGAAACGAAATGAATTAGTCGTATGGATGACTATTATTGCGGTAAGTATTATGCCACTTCAGGCTTCAAGTATAAGCAAGAAGAAAGACGAGCTAGAGGCTGCTCAGCAAAGCATTAAAAATTCCAAGAATCAGCTTGAACAAGTAGAAGCAGAAAAAGCGCAGCTAGAAAAAGAAGTAGATGCGCTTGATAGAAAGATTATAAATGCTGAAGAAAAACTTTTAGCCATTGAAAAGGATATGGCAACAAAGAAAGCTCAGGTACAAAAAGCAGAAAATGAATTAGCCGATGCTATAAAGAAAAAAGAGTATCAGTATGAAGCTACAAAAGAGCGTATGGCTCAGATGTATAAAAATAAAAAATCTGGCTACATAGAGCTGATTTTTTCATCAGGAAGTTTAGGTGAGTTGCTTAATCGTACTAAATACATAAAAGTTATTTCGGAATATGATAATCAGCTTTTAGAAGAATATAAACAGCAAGAAAAAGTGATTGAGAATAAAAAGCAAACACTTGAACAAGAAGAAGCTGAAATTAAGAAACTATATGCTAACCAAAGCTCAGCTATGAAAGAATTAGAAAGCATGCGAGCAGATAAAAATGCTAAAATTAAGGCGAAAGATTCTAAGGCAAATAGTTTAAATGCAGAAATCGATGAGATGGAAGCTATTTCTAAACAGTTGGAAAAAGATATTAAAAGGCTGACGGAGAATAGCACAGTAAAATATAGTGGTGGAAAGTTTGAATGGCCTGTGCCAGGATACTATAGAATAAGTTCAGAATATAATCCACGTGAAAATCCTGTACTAAAGATTCCAGAGTTTCATCAAGGTATTGATATACCCGCGCCATATGGCAAACGCGTTAATGCAGCAGCAAGCGGTAAAGTTATTGTAGCTGGCTGGGTAAATGGATTTGGTAACACAGTTATGATTGATCACGGAAGCGGTATTGTAACTATATATGGACATAATTCCTCTGTAGTAGTTGATGTAGGTGATCAAGTAAGTAAAGGTCAACAAGTAGCCAAAATTGGCAGCACCGGACGTTCTACAGGTAATCATTGCCACTTTGAAGTCCGCATCAACGGCAGCCACACCTCCCCATGGAATTATTTAAAGAAATAGGGACGGTTCATAAAGATTAATAAAAATATACACTATTAGAATGAAAAATTTAGGATGAGTGCAAAATTAACATTCTTAAATGTATATGAAGGAGTTAAGATATAAATTTGAACATAGGAAATAAACCTGTATGAGCAGTAAGCTTATAGAGGTTTATTTTTCTATTGAGCATTAAGATGGATAAAATCTTCAACAATAGAAATATGGCTTGCAAGATATACGCCGTGATTAATAAGAGAAGATATACGTGATATAGAAATATTACCAAGCAACTTACTAATAGCTTTATGGGATAGATTTGAAAAGGCATGGAGCATAAAACAAGTTAATGCACGTAAGGTTGTATATTCATGAGAATACTTCATATAAATATACTTAGGAGAAACATTAAGATAGTGAGCTACATAGTTAATAATAAGATCTGGGGATAATAGGCGGGGAATGTACGTTCTGGTAGTATTAGATTGTGACATATAGAAAGGAATTTCGACATCTTTAATAATAGAAGTATCTATATCATGACTAATAAAGCTATAATATTGTTTTTTGTTTATAGTTTGATTTAGTCCTAATAAGGTGACTAAAAAAGAAGAATCGAGAATTTTAAATCGATTGCAACCTTGCATGTAATCAATTAAACTATTATAAGGATAGTCTATTAATTTATTATCCTTACCTAAGAGATCTTTGGGATTGGCATGAATATAAGTACATACATTAATGAGGTATTTAGTAGAATCAATGATTTTACTTTTAAATCGGTCCTGAAACACAGGACCACGACGATTATATTTATTATTGTAATGGATAGAGTAGCAAAGATTTAGGTAATGCATAACTTTAGAAATGTCACTCCCAAAACAATCAATAACTAGATGAGCATGTGTATTCATAAGTGCAAAAGAATAGAGTTTAAAGTTAAATTTAGCCTTGGCCTTTTTAATAAGGGCTAAGTAAATTTCTTTATCCTCTGTATCATTAAATAATTGAATTTCTGAGATAGAATGAATCATAATATGAAACATACTGTTATTAGTTTTAATACGTGCAACTCTAGGCATATAAAGGAATTCCTTTCTATAAAAGATATTAGAGTATTACCAAGAAATAAGAGAAAGATTCAATAAATAATAAAAATGGATGAACCGTCCCTAAGGAGGTAGGCTAGTGGAGAAAAGAGGATGGATGGGTGTTGGCGCTGGTATTTTAGTTGGGGTTATAAGCGTTGGCACTTTATATGGAATAAGTTATTTAAATAGCAATGGTCAAGGTGGAGTTATAGCTGATTTTCAGAAGGGGCCGGGGCTATTAAATAAGAGTGCTTATAATCAAACGAAAGCTAAGGCGCTTAGTGAGGTTATTCGTACAGCATATATTGGCGAAAGTAATAATGAGGATATGATTGAGGGAATTTATAAAGGCTATGTGTATGGTGTAGGCGATGGTTATACGACTTACCTAGATGCCGATAACTTCAGCAAAGAAGAAACAGAAGAGCAGGGAAATTATATTGGTACAGGCATTCGTTTCACATGGGGGATTACGAACCAACATTTAGTCGTAACGGATGTAGTGCCTAACTCTCCTGCTGATCAAGCAGGTATCGTAGTAGGAGATAAAATCTTTGAAATTGATGGCATCAAGGCCATGGGCTCTAACGATACAAAAATCTATGAAAAGTTAGCCTATACAGGAAACAATCCGGTCGAATATGTGTTTATGAATAATGAGGAGACTGAAACCAAAACGGTTCAGCTTGTAGTAGATGTAGTAGAGGTTAATCTAATTGACTCTAAGTTACTAAAAGATCATATTGGTTATATTGAGCTAAGCGGCCTGGTAGAGGATACACCGAATTTATTAAAGCAATCTATTGATCAATTGCTTAGTGACGGTGCTACACAGCTGATTTTAGACCTTAGAAGTGCGTCAAGTAGCAACTGTGAAGCTGTACAAGCTTTGACTAATCTTTTTATCGGTAATGAAGAGGTCTTTTCTGTAAAGAACAAAGATGGTTCAGTTACGCCTTATAGTACTACAGAAGCTCTTTATGATATACCGCTAGTAGTCCTAACGAGTACATTTACTGAAGGTGTTATAGAAGCTTTCCCAGCAGCTGTGCAGGCTTTTGATAGAGGCCTTGTAGTAGGTGACAAGACAGCAGGAAATGGCACAACACATATACGTGTTCCTTTAGAAGATGGCTCAGGCCTTTCTATCACTACAGGTATTGTATTAGATGCTACAGGTAATCAGATTATGGATGAGGGCATTACACCAGATGTTGCACAGAAAACTACTACAGATAATACATTAGAACTTGTTACAACAGGTATGTTAAAACTAGAGAATGACGTTATAGTGCAAAAAGCAATAGAGGTACTAAAATAAGGATAAGAATTTACAGTTTGACGTAACCTATCATTAATTCATTTTAAGGATGTGATACAAAGTGAAACAGAAAAGTTTTATAAAAGGTACAGCAATTGGCTTTGTATTATCAACAACTATCTTATTTGGGATGACAGTATTTGCAGACAAATATGATTTTATTGATAAAAAGATTGAAGTCATTGAAAAAACATTAGACAAATATTATGTTGGTGAACTGGATAAGACAGCGATGGAGGAAGGCATTTATAAAGGGCTTGTATCTTCTGTGGGTGACCCGTATACTACTTATTATACAAAAGAAGAATTTGACAGTATTATGGAAAAGACAAGTGGTGTCTATGCAGGAATTGGTGTACAAATGATGGTTGACCAGACAGATAATACTATTCTTGTAACAGATGTATTTGAAGGTTCTCCTGCAGAAAAAGCGGGTATGTTATCAAAGGATAAAATTGTAGGAGCAGAAGGGCAGCCCCTCACAGGAGATGACTTTAATGAAGCACCTAAAATTATTAAAGGTAAGCCAGGAACAAAAGTTACTGTGACTGTCTTTAGACCTTCAACCAATGAAACATTAGATTTAGAAATGAAGCGTGAAAATGTCATTTATCCTTCAGTCTCACATAAAATGTTAGAAGGGGATATCAATTACATTAAAATTAGTTCCTTTGAAGAGCTTACCTATGACCAGTTTAAAGAAGCATTAGATGAAGGTACAAAAGCTAACGCTGAAGGGCTTATTATTGACCTACGTGATAATACAGGTGGTCTTTTAGATGTAACAGTTCAAATAGTAGATGAACTCATTCCAGAAGGAGTTATTGTCTCAACAAAAGATAAAAATGGTAAAGTCAAAGAAATGACTTCAGATGATCAGTATGTAGATATACCTATCGTAGTACTTGTTAATGAAAGAAGTGCAAGTGCTTCAGAAGTTTTATCAGGGGCTTTAAAAGATCATAATAGAGCTATTCTTGTAGGTAATCGTACATTTGGTAAAGGTATTGTGCAAACCATTATGCCGCTTACAGATGGATCAGCTATTAAAGTAACAACTTCTCAATACTTTACTCCAAGTGGTGTGTGTATCCAAGGAGAAGGTATTGAACCAGATTATAAAGTGGATTTAGCACCTGAACTTATGATAAAAGCTAAGTTAGAATACAATGAAGACTTACAGCTTCAAAAAGCTGTAGAGGTATTAAGAGAGCAGATTCAATAAGGTAGGGGGCTAACTATGACGGCTTTTGTACAGTATGCTATACTGTATATGGCTAGGAAAATGGGGCTCATATTAGGAGACCCCATTTTTTTTATTATGGTCTTATATAGCATAGTTGTGTACAAAAGACAAATAGAAAAGATAAAGGGAAAAATCCCTTTCAAATATTTAGTCGGTGCAATTGGACAAGATTTGATAGTAGGGATATTCATAGGTATTATAGGGAGCTATCTTCTATCTTATAAGGGAATCAATTTTGAAGTAGATACTAATATTCTAGTTTTAATACCTATTGCCTTTTTACTCATTATGATACACCCGAGATTTGGTTGCTTTTCTTATGTGATTCCAGTAGCTTTTATGATCGAAGGAGTAATGCGGATTATAGGGAAAAATTTCTATCAACTCAATTATCCCATGCTCGTTAGCCTGGTTGGAATCTTACATATTATAGAAGGTTTACTGGTTATAGCAAGTGGCTGGCATCATGCTTATAGCGTACCTATTTATGAGAATAAGAAATTAGTCACTTATAAGATGATGCGACATATATGGATTGTGCCTTTATTTTTTAATCTATTAGGCACATCAACGGTTGTACCTCTTTATGCACTACTAGCCTATGGAGATCATGCTAAAGTACGTTCAACTAAGGCACAGTCCTTCCTTACAGGGTGTCTCATCCTTACATTTGGGCTTATTCTTACTTTACTTGGTTATTACATACATCCAAAAGGTTTACAGGCTAGTGGCATTATCCTGCTTATGCCAGTGTTACATGAACTTATTTTTATGGTAGAAGAGTACTGCAATAAGAAATAAGAAGTAGGCAAGAAGATAAGGACTAAGTAAGAGGATAAGAAGTAGGCAAGAAGATAAGGACTAAGTAAGAGGATAAGAAGTAGACAAGAAGATAAGGACTAAGTAAGAGGATAAGAAGTAGACAAGAAGATAAGGACTAAGTAAGAGGATAGGAAGCAGGCAGGAAGATAAGAAATACGTAGTAAGATAAGTAAATAAATAATAGGGTAAGTAATAAAGAATCAATAACTCACTAATAACTAATAAGAAAAGGGAGTGCTACAAAACTGGTATAAACTCGTTTTATAGCACTCCCTTTAGAATGTTCATTTCTTATTAAGCGTACATGTCCGTGTGTAAGATAATTTATTTTACATGCTCATGGTCTCTTAGATGATCCATGCAGTATTCATAGTTACCGTTACATTTTGAGCAGTATCTAAATTCCATATCTGGATCATCTAATTCTGTTTTACCACAGACATGACATTTGTGGAAAGCTACTTTAATAGGTGCACGTTTTTCTGCATCTAATTCACGTTTAGCAGCTCTAAATTGTTTTTGCCCTGCTAGCCCTTTACGACGTAATTTCTGATGCTTAAGTGCTGGATACGCAAAGAAGATGAAGTATCCAAGCAAAGAAGAACAGATTAAAGCAATTGTAGGAAGACCACCAGTAAGCATTTGCATACCTAAAATCACAAAGTAGAAGACTAATAAGTATTTTGCCTTAAATGGTATAAAGAAGTATAAATAAAATGTTGCATCAGGCATAAGTGTAGCAAAGGCAATAAATAAAGATAAATTAATGTAGTAAGCAAGAGAAAGTAATCTAATATCGAAGATAAAACATACAGCAATTGTCGCAATAATACTAGAGAAGTAAAATACATTGAAGTTAAAGCTTCCGATAATACGTTCAATCTGATTGCTAATAGAGTAATAAATAAAAAGCATTAAGATAAACCACAGTGGATTGAAGTCATCTGGTACAAAGATAAAGGTAATAAGTCTCCAAACTTGTCCAGATAAAATTAAATCTCTATCAAATACAAGTGCACTTAAAATGCCTGGACCTAGTAAATTAACGGCTAAAAACACGATAGCTTGTAAAGATAAAATATACAGCATCAAATTGGGAATAGCATATTTACCAAACTTTTTTTCAAGCTTATATAACCATTGCATAATGATGAAAAGTCCTCCTTAAAAATATTTAAAGTACATACCATGTACATATGGTATAATTATAGTATTAAATTATGATAGTAATATAAATAATTCTGCTTCAAGTATAGCATAGGAAAAAATGAAGTAAAAGAGGGAATAAGAGAAGAAGGAGTAGTATACAATGAAAACAAATAAAGAAAAGTTTAAGAGTATGAACAGCAAGCAAAAACTAGAGTATATCTGGGAATATTACAGATTTACTATATTAGGTACAATAATAGGTGTACTTTTAGTAGGTAATCTGGTCTATACTATGCTTAAGCCAAAACCTAATTTTGATAATCACCTTATTGTAACAGCTATGATGACCCTTGATACAGATAAAGAAGAATTAGATAGGGCTTACTTCAAGGAAAACTTTAATTCAGATATTTATTATATTCCTGCAGACTGGAGTGTGACAGACCAAGCAACGATTGTAAATGACCAAATGATGATGCTGAAAATACAAGTACGAGAAGCAGATGTTTTTGCTATGTCTCAGGCACGTTTTGACAGATATATGGAGATAGAGGGCTTCGATCCATTTATGCCACTTGAAGAAGTACCAGAATTTAAGCCAATACTTGAAGCACATAAAGACCATCTTCTTACAGCTAAAGGTGCAGAAGATGGCAAAGAACACGTTTATGGTATTAAAATCGAAAAGTCTAATGCCTTCCAAGGTGCTACCATTTTAGAACCTCTTGTAATTTCACTAATCAACCCACCTAAAAATATGGAAAAAGCTTTAGAGGTGGTTAATTACTTACTTCAATAAAGATGGAGGAACAAAGATGAATCAAATAGAAACTTTAGGTATTGTAGGAGGCAATCTCCTTGCCAATATGATTTGTATAGAAGCTAAAAAAAGATGTATTAAAACAGTTCTTCTGGAACCTGAACTTAATAATATAGCAGGGGAAACTTGTGATACACATATTACAGCACCTATTACAGAAGATACGATTAAAAGACTTGCTCTTAAAACAGATGCTATTATTTTATGCACAGGTAATCCACCTGTTCTATCATCCAAATTTATGAAAGAGCATGTGATTTACCCAAGTGGTGACGGTTTACAACTTATAGGTAACCGTGTGCATCAGCTTACAGCAGCTGAGCTTTGTGAGGTACCTACACCTAAGTATTATCACCAAAATAACAAGCTTACATTCTTTAAACAAATGGAACAAATTGAACTTCCTTTTAGACTGTATCAAATTTATGAAAATCGTTATGATGTACTTGATGTATACACAAAAGATGATTTAGAGAATTTCTTATTTGAAATCGATGAGTCTGCTATTGAATGGCTTATTGAGGAAATCAATGATTATGATAGGTTCTTAAGTATTACAGCATTAAAAGCTGGAGATAAGGTATGCACTTATCCAGTACAGGAAGAAGTTTTAAATGATGAAGCTGTGAAATACATTTATATGCCAGCAGATGTTTCAAAGGCCATGCATACAAAGCTTTCAAGATATGCTAAGAAAATTTTAAAAGATAGTGAGACAGAAGGCCTATTTACCTTTAAATTTGGCGTTAAACGTAACCGTCAAGTAGAGCTTATGTATATTAATCCAGGTATTACAGTAGGTGATATTGCTACAAATCATTACACAGATTTATCCGTTTATGAGCAGTTCCTTAATTTAATTCAAGGATTACCTATAAAAGATGGTGAAGTCATTAAGCCAAGCACAACAATAGTAATTAAAGAAGAGGATACAAAGAATATTCCTAAATTCCCATATCATCACTATCATTTAGATCGTTATAATAAACTGCCAGTCAGTTTATATATAAGTGAAAGTGTTATAAAAGAAGATTAGAATAATGTCTTGGCAAGTGGAAATAGAAGAGACTCTCATATGACTTATAATTAAGTTAAGTGAGAGTCTTTTTTGTATAATTAACCAGCAGCTATATTTTCTGAGATTTATACAAATAATAAAAGCATTAGTTATAGAGATAAGCGAAGTGAATACAAAGGTCTGTCTTTAATAAAAAACTCATAAAGAGTAGAAAAAGGGAAACTTCTGTTAAAACTTGTATACAATATGAACAAAGCATATTATAATGAAAAATAGGTATATGAATAGCTGTATGTATTTTAAGGAGGAAATTTTAAATGAATTTAGTAGACCAAAAGACAATTAACACTATCCGTATTTTGTCCGCCGAAGCCATTCAAAAAGCGAATTCAGGACATCCAGGTTTACCACTTGGTTCTGCGCCAATGGCTTATACATTATGGGGCAAACATTTAGTACACAACCCACATAATCCAAAATGGGCAAATAGAGACCGCTTTGTATTATCAGCAGGTCACGGTTCAGCATTACTTTACTCTTTACTTCACGTATTTGAGTATGGCCTTACAATAGAGGACCTTCAAAACTTTAGACAAGAAGGAAGCCTTACACCAGGTCATCCAGAATACGGTCATACAGTAGGTGTAGAACTTACAACAGGACCACTTGGACAAGGGATTGCATCAGCAGTAGGTATGGCTATGGCAGAACGCCACTTAGCAGCACACTTCAACAAAGAAGGTTATGACGTTGTAGACCATTATACTTATGCTTTAGTAGGTGATGGCTGTCTTATGGAAGGTATTAGCTACGAAGCTGCATCACTTGCAGGATCATTAGGTCTTGATAAATTAATCGTATTATACGATTCAAATAATATTACAATCGAAGGAAATACAGATATCGCTTTCACTGAAAATGTAAGAGCACGTTTTGAAGCACAAGGATTTGCTACATTCTTAGTAGAAGATGGTAATGATATAGAAGCCATTTCAAATGCTATTACAGCAGCAAAAGCATCTGGTAAACCAAACTTCATTGAAGTGAAAACACAAATTGGTTATGGTTGTCCTGCTAAACAAGGTAAAGCAAGTGCACACGGCGAACCTTTAGGAAATGACAACATTGCTGAAACAAGAAAATTCTTAAATCACCATGATGAAGCATTCTTCGTAGAAGACGAAGTTAAAGCAAACATCAAGGCAATCAATGAAGAAAATGCAGCTAAAGAAGCAGCATGGAATACACTATTTGAAAACTACGCTAAAGCTTACCCAGAACTTGCAAAAGAATGGGCAGCATGGCATAGCGACAAAGAAGTAAGTCTTGAAGAATTATATGCAAACTATGCAGATACTTCAAAAGCACTTGCAACTCGTCAAACATCCTATGAGATTATTAACCAAATTGCTAATAAAGTAGAGAACTTTGTAGGTGGTTCAGCTGACCTTGCACCTTCTACAAAAACATATATGGAAGGCAAAGGTGATTTCCAAAAAGATAGCTACGAAGGACGTAACCTTCACTTTGGTATCCGTGAACATGCTATGGCAGCTATCGCAAATGGTATGGCTGTACACGGTGGCATGAAAGTATACTGTTCTACATTCTTTGTATTCAGTGATTATATGAAAAACTCTATGAGACTTGCAGCACTTATGAACTTACCAGTTTCATACGTACTTACACACGATAGTATTGGTGTAGGGGAAGATGGTCCAACACACCAACCAATCGAGCAACTTGCAATGCTTCGTAGTATGCCAAACATGGTTACAATCCGTCCAGCTGATGGTAAAGAAACAGTAGCTGCTTGGGAATATGCATTAAACAGCAAAGACCATCCAGTATCACTTGTTCTTACACGTCAAAACTTACCATATCTTGCTGGTACAGGTACTAATGTAAAACGTGGTGGATACATCATTGGTGATGTAGCATCAAAAGATGCAGATATCATCCTTATTGCTACAGGTTCAGAAGTACAACTTATTGAAGCAGCAGCAAAAGAGCTTGCTAAAGAAGGCATTAAAGCAGCAGTTGTAAGTATGCCATCTACAGATTTATTCGATATGCAAGATAAAGCATACCAAGAAGAAGTACTTCCAAAAAATAAAACAAAACGTATTGCAGTAGAAGCAGCAAGCTCATTCGGCTGGCATAAATATACAGGCTTCGAAGGTGCAATCATTTCTATGGACACATTTGGTGAGTCAGCACCAGCTGATCTTATCTTCAAAAAACATGGATTTACTGTAGAACATGTTATGAAAGTAGCTAGAGAAGTACTTGCTTAATTAAAACATTTATAAAATCAAATAAGATAAAAATGAAAGAGTGAATAAAATCCTTCCTTATAAGAAGGTTTATTCGCTCTTTTTTTATAATCTAGTAAGGTTATACTTTTCTACGGATATAAAGGATTCAAAATAAATATGTCCACTTTTTTTAATAGTATCTAAGAGGAGTGTTTCTTGTCACTAAAGAGAATCTAAGATTATTTAGCGAAAGAAATAGGGGGCATAGATAAATTCTTATTAAGAAAAGGTTTACTTTATAGAATAGCTATGGAGTTATTTTCTTATTTTTGATGTATAAACATAAGTGTGTTTACAATACAGATAAATTGAGTTTTATACATAGAATAAACAAGTTATTCACATGAAAATAATGGGACAAACCTATAATAATCAAGTTATAAACAGACTTATACACATTATCCACAGGTTGCCTGTACACAAAACATATGTTTGGTAAAATTTATAAGAGGAAATAGAGGAATAAAAATTTAAAATTCATTAGAAAAGATTAAGGCTAGTATTTATAAGGGATTAGAACAGATATATTGAGATTTATACTAGGATAAAGGAGGAAATAAAGAAAAAAGCTATTGACTATTCATTCATAACTGTTTATAATTATGCGTATAGTGGATGAATAATTGAATTACGGTATAAAAATTAATTTTTGGGAGGATTAAAAGATGAAAATAAATAAATTATTAAAAATGAGTGCAGTTGTTTTAGCAGGGATATTAAGCTTAGGAACATTTACTGGATGCAGTAAAAGTGAAGATGTGATTGTAATGGGTACAAATGCCACATTTCCTCCATTCGAAGAAATCCAAGGCAATGAAATCGTAGGATTTGATGTGGATATTAGTAAAATCATTGCAGAGAAACTTGGCAAAACACTT
This sequence comes from Zhenhengia sp., assembly GCF_046966505.1. Lineage (NCBI taxonomy): Bacteria > Bacillati > Bacillota > Clostridia > Lachnospirales > Lachnospiraceae > Zhenhengia > Zhenhengia sp. Next base: position 80,004 of record NZ_JBKVCH010000002.1, on the reverse strand, counting down.
AAGGTAGAAGATATGGAATTTAATCAATTGCTTGGGGCTGTAGCTAGTGGAAAAGTTGATTTTGTGGCAGCAGGTATGACAGTAGATGAAGAACGTGCGAAACAAGTAGACTTTTCAGACAACTACTTCGCATCTAAACAAGTTATTATTGTTAAAGAAGATAATGATAATATTGTAGAAGCAGAAGATTTAGTTGATAAAAAAGTAGGGGTACAACTTGGTACAACAGGAGATATTTTCGTATCAGGTTATACATCAGAAGAAAATGGCGGTACAATTGAAGTTATTCAATTTGATAAAGGTGCTTTAGCTGTAGCAGAACTTAGCCTTGGTAAAATTGATGCTGTTGTACTAGATGAAGAACCAGCTAAAAAAATTGTAGCAAACTACGAAGGTGTTAAAATTATAGAAGCACCATTCATTAATGAAAACTATGCACTTGCTGTAAAAAAAGGTAATACCGAACTCTTAGAGGATATTAATGAAATACTTGCAGAAATTCAAGCTGATGGTACTTATGATGCACTTTGCGAGAAATACTTCGGTAAAACAGAATAAGAATAAGAGTATTGAACTTCACCTATAGGGGGACATACCTATAGGTGAAGTTTTTCAGATGAGGGAGGAATTTTATGTTTAGTTATGAAACAATGATTGCGTTTTTTAATACTTTTATAGAAAGAAAGTATTACATGACCCTTTTAAGTGGTATACAAGAAACTTTACTTATGACGGCTATTGCTACAGTTATTGGTTTAATCATTGGTATTTTTGTAGCGATTATTCAAGTCTCTGAATTTCCAAGAAAACTTAAATGGTTAGAGAAAATCCTTAAGGGGATTGCTAAGCTTTATGTAGATATTATTCGTGGAACACCAGCTATTGTACAAGTAAGTTTTATTTGGCTTGTTGTATTAGCTGATGTAGTTATGGCGCGTCCTGTAGTAGGAGGAATCTCTTTTGGGATTAATAGTGGCGCCTATATGGCAGAGCTTATTCGAGCAGGTATTCAAGGTATCGATAAGGGCCAAATGGAAGCAGGACGTTCACTTGGACTTTCTTATTTTCAAACAATGAAACTTATTATTATACCACAGGCATTTAGACAAATGCTTCCAGCGCTTGTAAGTGAATTTATAGTCTTAATTAAGGAAACTGCCGTTATTGGTATGATTGGTGGACGTGATATTATGCGTGCAGGCAACATTATGATGTCAGATACAGGAAGCTTTATATGGCCAATTCTGATTGTGACTATAACATATCTTGTACTCACAAGTACCTTTACAATCATTATGCGTGTGATTGAGAAAAGAATGAATAAAGGTAGATTTTAGGGAAATATTTCCTAGGAAACTTAGAGAATGTATAAAAAGAGGTGAAATTTGTGATAGAGGTTAAAGGATTATGTAAAAGTTTCGGGGATTTAAAAGTATTAAAGGGAATTGATGACTCTATAAATAAAGGAGAAGTAGTCGTTGTCATTGGACCATCTGGTTCCGGTAAGTCTACCTACCTACGTTGTATCAACTATATGGAAGAAGCAACGCAAGGTCAGATCCTTATTGACGGTGTAGATATTACAGATAAAAGTATAGATATTAATGAAATACGTCAAAAAGTAGGCATGGTATTTCAACATTTTAATCTTTTTCCACATATGACGGTATTAGAAAATATTACACTTGCTCCAATTCAAGTGAAAAAAATGAGTGAAGAAGAAGCAAAAGAAATAGCATATAAACTTTTAGATAAAGTAGGGCTTAAAGAAAAGGCGAATGAATACCCTAACAAGCTTTCAGGTGGACAAAAGCAAAGGATTGCTATTGCACGTGCTTTAGCTATGAATCCAGAAGTGATGCTCTTTGATGAACCAACTTCTGCTCTTGATCCTGAGATGGTTAAAGAGGTATTAGAAGTTATTAAGGAACTTGCTCAAGAAGGGATGACCATGATGATTGTAACTCATGAAATGGGCTTTGCCAAAGAAGTAGGAACACGACTTGTTTTTATGGATGAGGGAAAAATTTTAGAACAAGGTCATCCTAAGGAAGTCTTTGAAAATCCTAAGGAAGAGCGTACGAAACTCTTTTTAAGTAAAGTGTTGTAATAGTTTTGATATAAGTATAAATACTCCCGAAAAGCTTGATAAAGGTGTGTAATTTGATTAAAATAGGATTACTTAACAATTATGTAATACATTTTAATAATCACATAATAATATAAGCCCGAGGAGATTACACATGAAACAACAACTTATGAAGAAAGCTTTTTTAGGATTACTGATGATGCAAAGCGTGCCTATTTTTGCTAACGTATTTGCAGTTGTACAAGATAAAGGCGCAGTAGCTTATTGCAATGAAGCACGTGCTATTTATGAAATCAGCAAAGGAAGCAATCTACGAGTAGTGGATCTCCAAGAGGAAAAGGATACTTATAGAATTGATATAGAAGGCCAGATAGCGGAAATTGATAAAAACCTTCTACATATTAGAAAAGTCATAGCACCTGTTACAGTAGAAGGAACTAAGGTAAGGAAGGAACCTTCGCCAAATGCACAGTTAGTAGAAGAGCTTGTAGTAGGGGAGATTGTTAGTGTACTTTATCAATCAGGGAATTGGTACAATGTAGTATTATCAGATCAAACTGAAGGATTTATTTATAAAGATCAGTTAAAGGATACGAGTTTAAAGCTCCTTCCAGTTAAAGAGTTTAAAACTCAAAAAGTAGAAGTACTAAATTGGGCTACGGCAAACCAAGTAATGCCAAGAGGGAGCGTAGCTACTGTTTTAGATGTATATACAGGCAAGAGATTCAAAATCAAGCGTACCTTTGGCACAAACCATGCAGATGTGGAGGCGCTGACAAAGGCAGATACACAAGTTATTAAGGGGATATGGGGTGGCTTTAGCTGGGAAAGACGTCCAGTTATTGTAGAGTTTAATGGACGTTATTTAGCAGCATCACTTGCTGGTATGCCACATGCAGGGGACTCCTTAAATGAGATTAAGGGGAATGGTATGAATGGTGTTATAGATTTACACTTTAGAGGTAGTAAAAGACATAAAGAGGGTAATATTGCAGCAGTAGTAGACCCACAACATCAAGCAGCAATTAATGTTGCAGCAAAGTATGTCTATAAATAGAATAGAAATTTAAGAAAAAGAGTGTCATCCATGAATACAGTCATGGATGACACTCTTTTTGCAGAGGAATAGAGTTAATTCCCTAATGTAAAGGCACCATTAGTCAGTACAAAATCATCTTTAATACCGTCTGTTAGATAAACTTTGGAGTCTTTAGTAATAAAGATGGCATCTATATTAGGAAGTGACTTAACAAACTCAAGCCCTTCTTCAAGCCCTTTCGAGAAAACTGCTGTTGAAAGAGCATCTCCATCTATAGAAGTCTCACTAATAATAGTCACACCGGCAATTTCATTATCGAAAGGATACCCTGTAGAAGGGTCTAAAATATGGTGATATTTTTTACCATCAGCCTCTAAGTAGCGCTCATATATACCAGAAGTAACGACAGATTGATTAGCAATAGGTATATAGCCTACTGTATTATTACGGCTTTCGAAAGGATCTTGAATACCTACTTTCCATAAAGAGCCATCTACTTTAGTACCAAGTGCATAAATATTACCACCTAAATCAATAAGTGCATGCTCAACACCTTTACTTTTAAGAAGCGTGGCAAGACTATCAGCTGTATAGCCTTTTGCAATTCCGCCAAGGTCAAGTTGCATACCTGGTGTTTGAAGGTAGATTGTTTTAGCCTCTTCATCTAACTCTATTTGTTTATAATTTATAAGTGGCAACACATTTTGAATTTCATCGGTAGAAGGCACACGAGCTTCAGGAAGACCAATGTTCCAAAGCTTTACAAGAGGTCCCACAGATACATCAAAAGAGCCATCTGTAAGTTCACTGTAGTAGTATCCTTTTTGTACAATATCAAAGAGTACATCATTGACGGGATGAGGGGTTGTACCCGCAGAGGCATTAAGTTCTGTTAGAAGCGTGCTATCTTTATTAAGACTTAATTCATTTTCAAGAAGTTTCACCCGTTCGAAGGCTTCATCTAAAATAGTTTCATCTTGGTGGTCAAAGAGAGAAACACTTACAGTTGTACCCATTAAAACTTCAGTACGTCTAAGTGGATCTGAAGGGGATGGTTTTTTTGAGCTATTAGAGTCTAACCCACACCCTGTAAAAATCATTAAAGTTAAACAGCACATGAATAGGCCGAAGCGTTTTTTAAAATTACACATAAAAAGTAATCTCCTTTCACATTTACTATAGCATACCCTAAATGTTAGAAGTAGGCTATGGGATAAAAATAAAAAGGATGTTCGGAAAACCGAACACCCCATTTAATAAAAGTTATTATTCAGCTGGAGCAGCAAGTACTAATACGTCTGTATTACCTGCTTGCATTTGTTCCATAAGTGCTGTTGTGAAAGTAACAAATTCTTCAGAAGAACTTGTTGCACCTGTTACAGCATCAACTTTAGTTGGATCTTGAGAAGCGATTAAGCTTTCTGCTAAAGCAACTTTGAATTCAGCTGGATTTGTACCTGCGTTTTCTTTCATGCTTGTATTGTAGCCTTCATCTTCTGATTTTAAAGCACCATCAGCATTGATGTAGTCAAAGTTTACTTCTGTCATTTTTCCATCAGCAACTGTTACTTCTACGAATGCTTTCCAGCCACGTGAATCTTCTTTATCGTATTCAGCTCTGTATGTTCCATCTTGTAAGCCAGTAGCTTCAGTGTTTTTGTCTGTCTCAGCTGGTGTAGTTGCTTCAGATTGAGCTGGAGTGTCTTCTTTTGAAGAACAAGCAGTAAGAGCTCCAATTGCAAGTACAGATGCACAGATTAAAGCTAAAAGTTTTTTCATTTTCATTTTTTTTCTCCTCTTATACATGAGTAAAATTTAAAATGTACTTTGTTAAAAAGCACTCACTTATTTTAGAGATTATATATGAATAAAAGATAAATAAAAAATTAATAAATTATTAATAGACAAAACATAATTCTTACTATATAGTAAAATAAGTTATAATTAATAAAAGAAATTGATGGAAAATGATTAAAAACTATAGATAAAAAATTAATTATAAGTTAAAATAAAAATAACATAAATTAGTTTTTTAATATAAAATGTTAATTTTTAAACTAGACATTAATAGGTATTTTGTGTAATATATGGTAGTTAAAGAATTAAAATTTATATAAGCTAGAAAAGGAGACAAGATATGGCAGCGAAGAATATTGTAATCTTAGGTGCAGGCTATGCTGGTGTACACGCAGCGAAGAAACTCGCTAAGAAGTACAAAAAAAATAATGATGTAACGATTACAATCATTGATAAAAATCCATACCACACACTTATGACAGAGCTTCATGAAGTAGCAGGTGGACGTGTTCCAGAAGAATCTGTTAAGTTAGATCTTCATAAAATTTTCCATAGAACTAAAGTAAATGTAGTTGTAGATTACATTGAAAATGTTGATTTAGAGAAGCAAGTTGTTAAAACAACACATGGTACATATGCATATTCATACTTAATGGTAGGTCTTGGTAGCGAGCCGGCATACTTTGGCGTGCCAGGTGTTAAAGAACATGGCTTTAGCTTATGGTCATTAGATGATGCGCTCACAATTCGCGAGCACATTAAAGAGCAGTTCAAAAAAGCATCTTTAGAAAGAGATGAAAAAAGAAGAAAAGAACTTCTTACTTTCATTGTAGCAGGTGCTGGATTTACTGGTATCGAAATGGCAGGGGAGCTTTTAGAGTGGAAAGACACACTTGCAGCAAAATACCATGTAGATGTAGAAGAAGTAAAAGTATATGTTGTAGAGGCAGCAGGCTCTATTTTAAATATGCTTGATCAACAGCAAGCAGCAAAAGCAGAAAAATACATGACAAAACATAAAATTGAAGTCATGAAAAATGCTCCAATTACAGAAGTAACAGCAGAAGGTATTACACTTAAAGATGGTAGAAAGATTGCTACACATACACTTATTTGGACATGTGGTATCCAATGTGCTGAAAGTGCAGTAGCTCTTGATGCACCAAAAACACGTGCAAATCGTCTTAAAGCAAATGAATATATGCAAGCAGAAGGTTACGAAAATGTATATGTAATAGGTGACTGTGCATATAATGAGGAAAATGGCAACTGTACAAACCCTCAAATTGTAGAAGCTGCAGAACAAACAGCTGCAACAGCTGCTAAAAACATCATTGCTTCTATTGATAATAAAGAAAAATCAAAATTCAAAGGTAACTACCATGGATTCATGGTATCTATTGGTGGACGTTATGGCGTAGCTAACCTTTCAGGTATTAAATTATCTGGTTTCTTTGCTATGGTTATGAAACACATTGTGAATATGTACTATTTATTTGGTGTGTTAAACGTTTACGCAGTATATCATTACTTACAACATGAATTCTTCGGAATGAAACAAAATAGAAATATTATGCGTGGGCATATTTCTTCACTTGGTAACCGTTTATGGACTTTACCACTTAGATTCTATATCGGTATTTTATGGTTAATCGAAGGTCTTAAAAAATTAGTTGGTGAAGGCACATGGGATGCAGCATGGGATGCTCTTCTTCAAAAAGGTGAATTTGCTTTCACAATCGGTTCAGACAGCTGGATTAAAGCTGGTAATGTAAAAATGCCATTTGAGTGGCTATATGATGCTGTATCTTCAGCATCACAAGCAGGTGACGCAGCTACTACTTTTGCAGAGCCAATCCTTAAAGAAATGCCTAATTTCTATGAATCTATTATGCAAATTTTCATTCCAAATCCAGACGTAGCAGTATTCTTCCAAACAATCGTAGTAGCTACTGAGATTGGTATTGGTCTTGCATTAATTGCTGGTTTATTTACATGGCTTGCATCAGCAGCTTCAGCATTTATGGTTATTAACTTTGTATTATCAGCAATGGCTGGATGGGATATTTTATGGTTCTTCTTCGGAAGTATTGCTCTTATGAATGGCAGCGGACGCACATTTGGTTTAGACCATTATGTATTACCTTGGATTAATAAGGTAGTTGGTGACTTTTGGGTAGGTGGCAAAGGTCACATTTATAAAAAGTAGTTAGTAGAAAGAGGTAAAGGCATGCATATCATTTGGAATAGATATCCGGAGATTAAACTAGAACTTGAAGCAATTATTGACTTGATGGATGAAAATGCAAAGTGCAAGGATAAAATAATTGAGAACTCAATTAAAGAACTTGTACATGCTAATGGAAAGATGATTAGGCCTGCCTTTACAATTCTTGCAGCGCATTTTGGAGACTATGAATCAGAGAAAGTTCGTGCTTTATCTGCTGTTGTGGAGCTCTTTCACATGGCTACCCTGGTTCATGATGATGTCATTGATGATGCTAAGCTAAGACGTGGGAGAGAGACCATTCAATCTAAATATGGGAAGGAATATGCCGTATATATTGGTGATTACCTATTCTGTATTTGTTTTAAAATTCTTGCTCAGACGGCGTCACTGCAAAGTATTCAGATGGATAGCAGAGCTATGTCTCGCATCTGTCTTGGAGAAATTGAACAGCTTAATTCTCGATTTGACACAGATGTTTCACTTAAAAATTATTTAAGACGTATTGCAGGTAAAACAGCAGAACTTTTCTCATTAAGTCTTTATATTGGAGCAGCTGAGAGTGGCTGTAATATGAGATTATCTAAGAGGTTTCACCGTATTGGGCATCATGTAGGGATGGCATTCCAGATTATTGATGATATTCTGGATTATAAAGGTGATGAAAAGACTGTAGGAAAAGATCAAGGTAAAGATATACGAGAAGGCGTTTATAACCTTCCTCTTATTTATGCTTTAGAGAAGAAGCCACAGGATCTTATAAATCTTTTAGAGAAAGAAGTTTATGAAGATGCAGATGTAGAACAGATTATTCAGCTTGTGAAAAACTACGGAGGCATTGAAAAAGCACAAAAGCTTGCTAAGAAATATACAGATAAAGCGTATAAAGAAATTCATAAACTCCCGGATAATCCGTATAAAGAGATTTTACTCGAAATCGTTACAATGTTATTAGAACGTTCTTATTAAAAGGCTACCCAATTGGGTAGTCTTTTTTTTATACCTTTATAAGGAAGCAATACATATGGATAAAAAAATAATACATATGACAAGACACATGTATTGTAAAAAAGTAAAATTAGTGATATATTAACACCTATATGACATTGAGGTGAGGTGCAATATGAAACCAGAAGAATATATGCAGGAGATTAAAAGGTTAAAGGAAGAAAGGGATGCGATTATTTTAGCGCATTATTATACAGATGATAAATTACAAGAAATTGCGGATTATGTAGGTGATTCTTATTATCTATCAAAAGTAGCAAGGGAGGCAAAAGAGCAAGTTATTGTTTTCTGTGGTGTAAAATTCATGGGAGAAAGTGCAAAAATCTTAAATCCACACAAAACTGTTTTATTACCAGATGATGTAGCAGACTGTCCTATGGCTCATATGGTAACACCACAGCAAATAAAACAAGTAAGACAAGAGCATGAAGACTTAGCTGTAGTATGCTATATTAACTCAACAGCGCAGATTAAAGCAGAATCTGATGTTTGTGTTACATCTGCAAATGCTTTAAATATTGTAAAAGCCCTTAAACAATCTAAAATTTTCTTTGTGCCAGATCAGCATTTAGGGACTTATGTAGCATCTAAAGTGCCAGAAAAAGAATTTATTTTTAATGATGGCTACTGTCACATACATAGAAGCATTCAGAAAGAAGCGGTGCTTAGAGAAAAAGCACTTAGACCAGAAGCTCAAGTACTTGTACATCCGGAATGTCCAAGTGAAATTGTAGACTTAGCAGATTATGTAGGAAGTACAACAGGTATTATTGATTACGTAGCTAAAAGTCAAGCAGATTCTTTTATTGTATGTACAGAAATAGGTATTCTGTATGAGCTTAAAAAGAACAATCCAAATAAGAACTTCTACTTTGTAGGGGAGAAAAAAGAATGTGCAGATATGAAACGTATTACACTTAGTAAGCTTTATGAAGCTTTAAGAGATATGAAGTATGAAGTTGTATTAGAAGAAGCTGAAAGAAAAGCTGCAGAAGAAGCACTTCTTGCAATGCATAGGCTAGCAGATTAAGAGAGATTAAACAAGGAAAAGAAGGGATAGTATGCGTGATTCATACGACATTATTATAGTAGGCACTGGAGTAGCTGGGTTATATGGGGCAATTCATTTACCAAGTGACTTAAAGATTCTTATGATAACTAAAGAAGGATTAGAAGATAGTGACTCTTATTTGGCACAGGGGGGCATTTCTACCTTAAGAAATAAAGAGGATTATGACTGTTACTTTGAAGATACTTTGAAAGCAGGTCGCTATGAAAATAATAGAGAGTCTGTTGATATTATGATTCGTGAGTCCACCAATACCATTGAAAAACTTATTGCATTAGGAGTGGAGTTTGATAAGGTAGATGGAGAACTTTCTTATACAAGGGAAGGTGCTCATCGTATTAATCGTATTTTACATCATCAAGATATAACAGGAAAAGAGATTACCTTAAAGTTAATTGAACGTGTTAAAGAGCAAGGTAATATAGAGCTTGTAACCCATGCTACTATGATAGATCTTATTACTAAAGAGAATGTATGCCAAGGTATTGTAGTATCTCACCAAGGATATATACAGCCTATTTATAGCAAAAAGGTTATACTTGCAACAGGTGGTATTGGAGGTTTATTTGAAAACTCTACGAACTTTAAACATTTAACGGGAGATAGTCTGGCTATAGCTCTCAAACATCATATAGCCCTCCAAGACATTCATTATATTCAGATTCATCCTACTACACTATATAGTAAAATGCAGGGGAGAAGATTCCTGATATCCGAAGCAGTAAGGGGAGAAGGGGCTTATCTTCTGAATCATGCAGGTAAGCGTTTTGTAGACGAACTTTTACCAAGAGATGTGGTAAGTGTAGCTATTTATGACCAAATGATAAAAGATGAGAGCCCTTATGTATGGCTTTCACTTATGCACTTAGGAGAAGAAAAGATTAAAAGACGCTTCCCTAATATTTATGAGCGTTGTATGGAAGAGGGATATGATCTATTAAAAGAGCCTATTCCAGTTACGCCAGCGCAGCATTATTTTATGGGCGGCATTAAGGTAGATAAGTATAGTAAGACAACAATGGACAACCTCTATGCTGTAGGGGAAACAAGCTGCAATGGTGTACATGGCCGCAATAGGCTTGCAAGTAATTCATTGCTTGAGAGTTTAATCTTTGCCAAAAGAGCAGCATGCCGTATAGTAGAAGAAGGACTAGGCGTGCTAGATGAGTGCGTTCCTATAGATGTACAAAACTATCAGATGGATAAACTAGAAGAAGATTATAAAGCGCTAATCTTAGAAGAAATTAAAAAGAAGGATGGGGATTTTTATGATAAATGGTGTCACAATGACTATCAATGTGGATGATAAAATACGTCTAGCACTTCAGGAAGATATTACCGGTGAAGATGTAACAACAGCAGCAATTATTAGAGAAAATACACGTTCTAGGGTTCAACTGATTTGTAAAGAAGATGGTATCCTGGCAGGACTTCCAGTTTTTAAACGTACTTTTGAACTTCTAGGAGAAACTGAATTTGAGACTTTCTTTAATGAGGGAGATCATATTAAAAAAGGAGACCTTATTGCAACTGTAACAGGTGATGCAAGAATTCTTTTATCAGGTGAACGTGTGGCGCTTAATTACTTACAAAGGATGAGCGGTATTGCTACTTTAACACATAGTTTAGTAAGTGAGCTTAAAGGGAGTCCTACAAAACTTTTAGATACACGTAAAACAACACCAGGTATGCGTGTTTTTGAGAAGTATGCAGTTAAAGTTGGTGGTGGCTACAATCATCGTTTCAACTTATCAGATGGGATCCTAATTAAAGATAATCATATTGGGGCAGCTGGTGGTGTAAAAGAAGCTATACGTTTAGCAAAAGAATATGCTCCATTTGTAAGAAAGATTGAAGTAGAAGTTGAGAATCTAGAGATGTTAGAAGAAGCCTTAGAAGCAGGAGCAGATATTATCATGCTTGATAACATGTCTAATGAGATGATGAAAAAAGCAGTAAGCTTAGTAAATGGTAGAGCAGAAACGGAATGCTCTGGGAATGTTACTAAAGCACGTCTTAAGGAGATTGCTGAAATAGGTATAGACTATGTGTCTTGCGGAGCACTTACACATTCAGCACCTATATTAGATTTTTCACTTAAAAATTTAACTAACTTATAAAGATAATAGAGTTTGTAGGGGATGCAATAAAATGCAAAGAAAAATGAGTAGGCTAGTAATAAGTGGCCTACTCATTTTTTAGTACTGAATTATTTAATAAGTCCATAGCTTTTTAGTGTTTCTACTAGGAAAGCTTCATTCTGAGGTTCCATATCAATAAGTGGTAGGCGGCATTTACCTACATTCATATTCATAAGGTTCATAGCTTTTTTCACTGGTACAGGGCTTGGTTCACAGAAAAGTGCTTTAACAAGTGGAAGGGTTTTAAGTTGAAGCGCTCTTGCTTTATCGATATCACCATCGAAGAAAGCTTGACAAAGTTCGTGAGTTTCTTTTGGAATAATGTTAGCCATAACAGAGATAACCCCTTTAGCACCAAAGGCAAGGTAAGGAAGTACTAATCCATCTTCACCAGAGTAAATGCTAAAGTCTTCAGGACATAGGTTCATAAGCTCACCTACATGAGAGAAGTTACATTCTTTAATAGCTACTATATTTTCAATTTGAGCAAGTTTAGCTGTCGTTTCAGGACTCATATCAAGTACAGTACGTCCTGGTACATTATAAAGAATAATAGGAAGTTTAACAGCATGTGCAATAGCACTAAAGTGTTCATAAAGTCCTCTTTGAGAAGTTTTATTGTAGTAAGGAACTACAGATAAAAGAGCATCTACGCCAACAGCTTCTGCATAACGGCTTGTTTCAATGGAATGATGTGTGTCATTGCTGCCTGTACCTGCAATAACAGGAATACGCCCAGCTACCTTTTCAACTGTATAACGGATGGCTTCTTTATGTTCCTCAATAGGAAGTGTTGGAGATTCACCTGTTGTACCACAGATGATAATAGCATCTGTGCCTTCTGCAATATGCCATTCAATAAGTTTACCTAATTTATCAAAATCAATCCCTGTTTCATTAAATGGGGTAATAATAGCAACACCAGAACCTGTAAAAATAGGTTTTTTCATCATAAATCCTCCTTTAGAAAAGTGATCTAGTTTTATTATACTATCTAGGCTATTAATAGTATATACAGGAATTGCCTTAAGGGGGTATAAGTACTACAATATTTTTATTAAAATAAGGGAGGATTAAGATGCTTACATTATACATAACAAGACATGGAGAAACCGAATGGAATATACAAAAGAGGATGCAGGGGCATAAAGACTCACCGCTTACAGAGAAAGGGCGTAAGCAGGCACAGGCTCTTGGAAACTATTTAAAGAATATTCCTTTTGAGAAGGTGTTTGTAAGTGATAGTAACCGTGCTTATGAAACAGCATGTACCATTATGGAAGGAAGAGATGTACCCATTATAAAAGAAGTAAGGCTTAGAGAAATGAATATAGGTATATGGGAGGGCTCTACTTTTGAAGAAGTAGAAAGGCTAGACCCTATAGAGTCCTATCACTTTTGGCATGAACCACATCTTTATAAACCACAGGGAGGGGAAAGTTTCTTTAATACAAGAGATAGAGCCTATAGCTTTATACAAGAACTCATAGAGCAGCATCAAGAAGGGAATATCTTATTAGTAACCCATACCATTACACTTAAGCATATTATGAGCTTATGGGATGAGAGAGAAGTGGCCGAGTTATGGAACGAACCTTTTGTATCTCAGACAAGTTTAAGTATTGTAGAACTAGAAGAAGGGAGGGGGACGATTAAAGCCTATGCTGAAACGCCACATCTAGAATAGAGAGGAAATTTTCTATTAAGAAGCATTGACGTCTTTAAATATAAGTGATATATTTATCACATAAAGATACAAATATATCACTTATAAGGAGGTGCTTTATGAAAAGAGATACGACTAGGACACGAAAAATTAGCCCTTGGTTAGGGTTATTAGGGTTACTAGGATTTATATCACCCATACTCTATATAGAATTAAGTAATCCTAATGCACTTTTATTTTTAGGTTTCTTTGGATTTTTTGGATTCTATTTTGAAGGTAAGATGTCTAATACGTTAAGAGATGAGCGCTTTCAATATAATGAGCAAAGAGCAGTAGCGACGGCGAGCAAAATAACACACGTATCGATGGCATTTATACTTATTATTACGGTCAACTGGGTATCACAAAGGGGAATAGAAATAGCATATACCTTTTTAGTTGCAGCACTAGCTCTTTTATGGGCCCTACAGATTTCTCTGCCACTAGGGTTACTCTACTACTATGAGAATAAGGAATAAAGATTATGCCAGAGTTTATATGTACATTAAAGAAATATAGATTAATGAAAGAACTGACTCAGGAACAGTTAGCAGAAAAAGTGGGAGTAAGAAGAGAGACAATTATGAGATTAGAAGCAGGGAAATATAACCCGTCACTTAAGCTTGCCATTGATATTTCAAAAGTCGTAGAAATACCTATCGAACAACTTTTCATATTTGAAGATTAAAAAAACTTAGTACACATTAATGTGTACTAAGTTTTTTTTAGGAGGAAAATTAAATAAGGAATTGACTTGCTAATAAAGTAAGTATGAAGAAAGTGAGAGAAATATTAAGAAAAAATAGATTTTTTGTTAAGTAATAGAAAGTAATAAAATACTTAGTTGATAGGTATAGTTACTAAGAAGAATTTGATATTAGAGTGCAAGATTTTATGAACCTTAATGTTGTATATAGAATGTTAATAAATTAGATAAGATTTATATATATATTATATACAATTTATAGTGCATTTCTTTACATGAACTACATAGGAAATGCCTATACTTCTGCCATAGTCATTAAAAATTTGCATAAGAATCTAAATTTATTTTGAATTGGAGGGTTATATACTATGAAGAAATTATTATTTATTGCATTGGCCTCAATTAGTGCAGCTGCATTTGTGGGATGTGCACCAACATCAGAAGAACCTACAGGTACTGAAACAAGTGCTGGAACTACAACTGATGCAGATACAACTGAAGCAGGAAGTACAGAGGCAGATAGTACAGAGGCAGATAGTACAGAGGTAGATAGTGCAGAGGTAGATAGCACAGAGGCTGATACAAGTAACGTAGATAGTACAGCTGATAACGAATAAAAGAAATACTATAAGAAATCAGTATAGCAAATATAGCCTTTTCAGCCTCTATATAGAGATGAAGAGGCTAATATAAAATAACACATAAAATTATAAAAAACTTTATTCAAAAAGAGGATTTTAGCATATCTTATCGAATATATATAGTATAACTTACCTGTTAACAGGCAGTTGATTGAAAGGAGAGATACATATGAAATACAACATTATAGGTAAAAATATAGAGGTTACAAAAGGCCTTGAATATGCCGTAGAAGATAAACTTCATAAACTAGATAAGTATTTTAATGATCAAACAGAAGTACAAGTAATGTTAAGTGTAGAAAAGCTAAGACACATCATTGAGATTACAATTCCTTTCAATGGACAAATTTTAAGAGGTGAAGTAGAGGGCAAAGATATGTATGCCATTATTGATGATGCCGTGGCTATTATTGAAAGACAAATTGTACGTTTTAAAAATAAATTAAGACGTAGACATCGAAGCGGAGGAAGCATTGCAGGACTTTCCGATGCATTTGCATCTATGGATACAGAGCCAGAAGAGCTGCTAAAAATAAATCGAAAAAAGAAATTTGCGATTAAACCTATGGATACAGAAGAAGCTATTATGCAAATGGAACTTGTAGGGCATAATTTCTTTGTTTATAGAGATGCTCATACTGAGGAAGTTAATGTAGTCTATAAACGTAAAAATGGAACTTATGGATTAATTGAGCCTATTATAGATTAAAATAAAACTAAACGTGCAGGTATATAACTTGCACGTTTTTTATTTAGAAGGTAAAATGTTACAGTAGGCTTTGTCTACCTTGAACAGTTAATCCGTGACATGATACATTTAAGAGGTAGATAAAATTATATATATATTAGGAGGATACTTATGAGTACACCAACTCCACATAACGGCGCAAAATTAGGCGATATTGCAAAAACAGTATTAATGCCTGGAGACCCATTACGTGCAAAATTCTTAGCAGATACGTATTTAGAGGATGTTGTTCAGTACAACTCTGTAAGAGGTATGTACGGTTATACAGGGACTTATAAAGGTAAACGTGTATCAGTACAAGGACACGGTATGGGTATACCATCAATCGGAATTTATACTTATGAATTATATAACTTCTATGGTGTAGAAAATATTATTCGTATCGGTTCAGCAGGTGCTATCGATGAAACGCTTCATATTGGAGATATTGTAATCGGTATGGGTGCTTGTACAAATTCAAACTATGAGGATCAATACTTATTACCAGGTCGCTATGCACCAATTGCATCATTTGACCTTGTGCAAAAAGCAGTATTAGAAGCTGAACGTTTAGGTTACACTTATAAAGTTGGTAACTTATACTCAAGTGATACATTCTATGATGATAGTTTAAGACTTAAGTCATGGCAAAAAATGGGTGTACTAGCAGTAGAAATGGAAGCAGCTGCACTTTATATGAATGCTGCACGTGCAGGTAAAAAAGCACTTACAATTTGTACTATTTCAGACTGTCCATTTACAGGAGAAGCAACAACAGCAGAGGAACGTCAAACTAAGTTTACTCAAATGATGGAAGTTGCTCTATCTTTAATCGAAGAATAAAACCTTAAGGGGCTGTTGCAACAGCCCCTTTTTAATAATCTCTCTAAAAGTTAAGATTCTGAATAAATTATAGTAAAAATAGATAAAATTTTTGAAAATGTATTGAATGCTAATGCATAGCGAGATTAAAATATAAGTAGTGCATATAAATGGTAATATGGAAGGTACTATTACACTACTTAATCGTTTAGGAAAACAATTTGACTTTAAGATTACCAATGACAGAAGAAGCGGGCAGAATTTAAATGCTTTAGAACCAAGTACGGTGATAGAACAAATTTAACACTATTTGAATAACCTTGAAGGATGTGGAAAAATGGAAATTAAATGCACGAAGGAAGAATTTAAAGTTTTACTTGATTTAGTTTATGCAGGAAATCTACTTATAAATGGTATGCGTGAAGTGGATGAGCGTATCGCACCTCATGCAGAACTGGAACAAAAAATTTTTGCTATGGCAAAAGAGTTTGGGCTTGAAGATTATATTGAATTTGATGAAGAATTTAAAGAGTATATGCCAACAAGAGCTTATGAAAACAGCGAAATCAATGACTATATTGATGCGTACGAAGATAAAGTGTTCTGGGAAGAGCTTGTAGTACGTATGGCAAGAAGACAAGCCCTTAACGAACTTGGTGATGAAAATCCAGATATGACTAATGCAGAACTAAGAGATAGACAGATTGAACTTGAAGAATACTATGAAGATGAATTTATCGAAAATGGTATTTATCATTTAAAATGGATTAAACCAGAGATTCAATCAGAAGAAGAAGCTAAAGCAAAAGCGAAAAGGGAACAATAAACATAAGGGAGATAGATTATGTATATCTATCTCCCTTATGTTTATTTAAGAATCGTAATATATTTATTTTTATCGACAGTTACATTTTTATGTTGCATAAAGTAGTCAATGATGATCTCAGGCATTTCTACAAGAATTTCTTTAACAACTTTACATGCAGGGTACATATCATAGCCACCTACACCGCTGTAACGGTAATTGTTCATAGCAAGTGTAAGGATATCGTTAGGACCTACTTCTTTGCCATTTAGACTCATGGATACTACACGTTCACCCACTGGTTTAGTAAGGTCGAAGGTATAGCAAAGTGGTGCGAAGTAATCATAGTTATAGTGAGATACTTTAGGTTTAAGGAATTTATCAGATACTGAAATCTCACCATTTTCTATGTGGAAGTAGCTTGCACTGTTCTCAAGGGCTGCTTTCACAACAGAACCTGTTACTTCAAGTACAATTAAAGTATTTGGGAAGATGTAAGTAGATACAATATCACGTACAGTTACTTCTTTGTTAAATCCTTTTACACTATTAGCAAAAGATGTGCAGGCAATATCAGCACCGCTTCTTTCTAATTGCACTTGGTTGATAAAGTTAGCAAGGTATGTGCCATTTAAAGACATCTCTAAGTGGTTACCAGGTACAAGATCTGTATCTAGGAAGCCAACGGGCTCATCAAGCCATGTTTGGAGTGCAGATTCAAGAGGCATAAGCTCATCGTAAAGTGCTTTGTTATAAGTAAGGCCTGTAGATACTAGTTTAGAAGTACTTGTGATTACGCCTTCTTCGCTGACTGTTACATCTACCTCGGCAAATTGTGTACCGTATTGAGGTGTTTGCACAATATGGGTACCTGCAATGTTTTTGTCTGCAAGTGCAATATGTTGATGACCTGTAAGAAGTACATCAAAATCAAAAGCTTCGCAGATTGCATAAGCTAAGTTTTCTTTAGAATCACTAAGTTTACGATTTGTTTCAAGGTCATATTCAATACCACCATGGTAAATACCGATTAAAAGGTCTACCTCACCTCTAAGCGCTTCATAAGAAGGGCGAATACTATCAAGTGTAGCACTTACAGTAAAATTTTTAAGGTTTTCAGGTTTTTCCCATACAGGAATGAACTCTGTGCTTACACCAATAATTCCTACTTTAAGGCCATTTTCAAGTGTATGAATAGCATGTTGCTTAATTGGAAGTTGATTAAGTTTATCCTCTACGTTGGTACAAAGGCATTTGGCATCGATATAATCAAGGTAGCTTTTTAAATAATCATAGCCATAGTTAAAATCATGGTTACCTAAAGTAATGTAATCATAGCCTGCTTTGTTCATTACTTCAGCAATTGGATTTTTTGGAAGGCCTAGACGACTTATATAAGTTGTAAAAGGAGAGCCTTGGATTGTATCGCCACCATCGATAACAAGTGTATTTCCGTCCTTTTTAAATTGCTCCATCATGCATAGGAAGCCTTGTGGTTTTAATTCCTGATCTCTATAATCTGTTGGATAAACATATCCATGAACGTCAGATGTAAAATAAATTTTTAAGTTTTTCATATTAAGCACCTCATTATATTCTAACAATACTTTGTATTATAGCAGTAAACGTTATAACAGGCTATCATTAGGATATGATTTTAAGCTTAGAATTATTGTAAAAAGTAAGATTTAATATATTCGGTTCGTTTGATATAATGAAAAGAGTTCAAGTAAGAAGTAAGGGAGGTATTTTGACACCTACAAGTGGGATTATTAAAATAGCAGGCAGAGCTTATAGGGAAGATAAGAATAATGCAAAACAACTTATAGGTTACTTATCAGGAAATAGTAAGCGATATGGTAGATTATCCCCTAGAGAAATTCTTGAGATTTTTGGTAGACTGTATGAAAGGAAGCTGTAGGAAGTTAAGAAGAGAATAGAAGAGCTTATTAAAAGTGAACTTACTTTCCAAGATGCCTTCGGGATAATGGCTAGGGTTCTTTTATCTAATGTAGGTTTTCTGATTCTAGCTTTAGTGTTCCTTACCAAAATGTTTGACTTCTGGATTAATCTTTTAGTTGTAGCCGTTATACCAGCTCTATGTGAAGAGATGCTTTTTAGAGGTATGATTCCTAAAGCTCTATTGGGGACGGGATTTGCTTACGCACTTTATAAGGGTGGCTTCATTTTCTTATGTAACTCATGCACCTTTTCAATAATAGGATTATTGTGTTAGTGCAACACCTTACTATGCATAAGGCAAAAGTAGCGTGATAGATGAAATATTAATGATGACAAGCATAATCTATATTATAATAGGAGTAGTTCAGGAGTATTACGAGTTAAACAAAATAAAAATAGAAATAGATAGAAGGAATGAAAAATGGGTTTAATTAAAACAAAACAACAAATAGAAGGCATTATAGAAAGTGCAAACATTAATACAGCCGTTTTAGATCATGTAGCAGCACATATTAAAGCTGGTATGACAACAGAAGATATTAATAAACTTGTACATGACTTTACAGTAGCGCATGGAGCTATTCCAGCACCACTTAACTACTGTGGTTTTCCAAAGAGTGTATGTACTTCTATTAATCATGAAGTATGTCATGGTATTCCAAGTAAAGATGTTGTCCTTAAAGATGGCGATATTATTAACGTAGATGTATCTACTATTTATAAAGGATACTTCTCTGATGCTTCTCGTATGTTTATGATTGGTGAGGTAAGTGAGGAAGCTAGAAAACTTGTAGAAGTAACACGTGAGTGTATGCAAAAAGGTATAGAAACGGTTAAGCCAAACGCTCACTTAGGTGATATTGGTGCAGCCATTTTAGCGCATGCTAGAGCAAATGGCTATAGTGTAGTACGAGAAATTGGAGGACATGGTATAGGCTTAGAATTTCATGAGGACCCTTATGTAAGCCATGTAAGCCGTGCGGGTACAGGTATTAGGCTTGAGCCAGGTATGATCTTTACGATTGAACCGATGGTGAATATAGGAACAGCACGTGTAAGGGAAGATAAGAAAAATGGCTGGACGATTTATACAGCAGATAATAAACTTTCTGCACAATGGGAAAGCATGGTACTTGTAACAGAAGATGGATACAAAATTTTAACCTGCTAATAAATACAAGCCCTGTGGGCTCATGAAGAGTGAGTTTACAGGGCTTTTTGTGCTCTTTTTGGACTTATTTACATAGAATGGATAGGAGGTGAAAAACTATAACGAGGTGAAAGGAGTGAAAAGGTGATTCAATTAGTACTTATTAGGCACGGAGAAAGTATGTGGAATCAGCAAAATAAATTTACAGGCTGGACAGATGTAGAGCTCTCAGAAAATGGTCTTATAGAAGCAAGAAAAGCAGGGATTGTTCTGAAACAACATGGTTTTACTTTTGATGAGGCTTATACCTCTATGTTAAAGCGAGCTATCCGCACCTTATGGATTATTTTGCATGAAATGGATTTAATGTGGATTCCTGTGCAGAAGTCCTGGAGGCTCAATGAGCGGCACTATGGTATGCTTCAAGGACTTAATAAGCAGGAGACTATAGATAAATATGGCGAGGAGCAGGTGCATGAGTGGAGGCGCTTTGTAAATATTAGTCCGCCACCTCTTACAACAGAAGATACTAGATATCCAGGAAATGATATAAAATATCAGGGACTTACCAAAGAGGAACTTCCTCTTACGGAGAATTTGGCAGATACAGAAAAACGTGTACGGGAAGAATGGGAAGAACATATTTTACCAAGTCTTAAAGTAGGTAAAAAGATTATTATATCTGCACATGGTAATACTTTAAGAGCACTAGTTAGATACTTAGATAATCTTTCAAGTGATGGCGTAGCCAATCTTAATATCCCTACAGGAACGCCTTTAATTTATGAATTTGATGAAACTTTACAGCCTATTAGACACTATTATTTGTCTATAGAAGGCGAATTGCCACCTAGTACTGTGCAAAAGTATGTACACGATAACTTGCTATAAAGTAATTTATTAAACAAAAAAGCTGATGCTATCCTTTCGGTGTAGGAGAGTAGCATCAGCTCTTTTTGTGTTATTTTATTAAGCTGATTGATCGAATTGGCTGTTATAAAGATCAGCATAAAGGCCACCTTGACTAAGGAGCTCTTCATGAGTACCTTGTTCCACAACAGTACCAGCTTTCATAACAAGAATCTTATCAGCATCTTTAATAGTTGAAAGTCTATGGGCAATAACAAAGTTTGTACGGCCTTCCATAAGACGTGTCATAGCATTTTGAATATAACTTTCTGTACGTGTATCTACACTACTTGTTGCTTCATCTAGAATAAGAATAGCAGGGTTAGCAAGGATAGCACGTGCAATAGTAAGAAGTTGTTTCTGACCTTGAGAAATGTTAGAAGCCTCTTCGTTAAGGATAGTATCATAGCCTTGAGGTAATGTACGAATAAAGTGGTCTGCATGAGCAGCTTTAGCAGCATTAACTACATCTTCAAAGGTAGCATCTTCCTTACCATAAGCAATATTATCCTTAATGGTACCTTTAAAGAGCCAGGTATCTTGGAGTACCATACCAAATAAATGGCGAAGCTCCTCACGTGTTAAATCTGTAATATCCACACCATCTACTTTAATCTTACCGCCATTTACTTCATAGAAACGCATAAGGAGGTTAATAAGTGTAGTCTTACCAGCACCAGTAGGACCTACAATAGCAATAGTCTGACCTGGTTCTACATCAATATTCATATCTTTCATAAGAAGGTGGTCTTCTTCATAGCCGAAGGCAACATGTTCAAATGTTACACTACCTTTAGGTTTTTCAATATGAACAGGACGTTGAGTTTCTGGCACAGCTTCTTGTTCATCTAATACTTCAAATACCCTTTCAGCAGAAGCTACAGTAGATTGAAGGATATTCGCAATGTTAGCAAGCTGATTGATAGGTTGAGTAAACTGTCTAGAATACTGAATGAAAGCTTGGATATCACCAATTAAGAGACGTCCTGTAACAGCAAGAAGTCCACCAACTACTGAGATAACTACATAGCCAAGGTTGTTAACGAGGCCCATAAGGGGCATAACAAGACCAGACATAAACTGAGCTTTCCAACCTGATTCATAAAGTTCATCATTAATTTTAATAAAAGTATCCACGGATTCTTTTTCATGTCCAAAAGCTTTTACAACGCGGTGACCTGTATACATTTCTTCAATATGACCATTTAAAGCTCCTAGTGCATTTTGTTGACCTGAGAAGTATTTCTGAGATCTTCCAATAATCGGCCTAATGACAAAAATACCTAAAGGTAAAGTAATTAAAATGACAACTGTAAGAAGTGTACTAATACTGAACATCATCACCGTTACACCAATGAGGGTAACAGCAGAAGTAATAAGCTGTGTAATACTTTGTTGAAGGGTATTACTAATGTTATCCACGTCATTCGTAATGGTACTTAAAACATCACCATGAGGATGGCTGTCAAAATATTTTAGTGGAAGACGTGCAAGTTTAGCATTCACATCTTTACGAAGTGTAAAGACTGTACTTTGGGCTACACCTGCCATAAGGTATTGCTGTAAATAGTTAAAGAAAGCACTTAGAATATAGAACCCAGCAAGTAGCATAAGAATTTTACTAAGAGCAGTAAAGTCTATACCACCAGTACCACTTGTGATTCTAGCAACACCTTCCACAATAGTATTGGTAGCACTACCAAGGATTTTAGGGCTTGCAACAGCAAATAAAGTACTGAGACCAGCAAGGACAAAAATAAGGATGAGTCTTGGAAACATAGGTTTTAAATAATTTAAAAGACGTTTCATAGAACCCTTGAAATCTTTAGCTTTGGCACCACCTAGAACCATGCCATGGCCCATAGGGCCACCATGACCACCTGGACGTTTTGGCTTATTTTCCATTTTCAATCTCCTCCTTTGAAAGCTGAGATAGAGCAATTTCTTTATAGACATCACAAGTATTAAGAAGCTCTTTATGTGTACCTTGGCCTACAATTTTGCCGTCGTAAAGTACAAGGATTTCATCTGCGTCCATAATAGTACTTACGCGTTGAGCTACAAGGATGACAGCAGAGTTAGTTGTTTCATGCTTAAGGGCTTTTCTAAGTTTAGCATCTGTCTTAAAGTCAAGGGCAGAGAAACTATCATCAAAAATATAGATTTCAGGCTTACGAATGAGGGCGCGTGCAATACAAAGACGTTGCTTCTGACCACCAGACACATTAGAACCACCTTGAGCGATATAGCTATCTAGGCCATCTTCCATTTCAGATACGAAGTCACGTGCTTGTGCCACTTCAAGTGCCTGCCAGATTTCTTCATCTGTGGCATCTTCTTTACCATATTTCATATTGTCACGGATTGTACCATTAAAAAGAATAGCCTTCTGTGGTACAAGCCCAATTTTTTTGCGAAGCTGTGCCTGAGTCATATCTTTGACGTCTATGCCATCTACTAATAGTTGACCGGATGTGACATCATAGAATCTTGGAATAAGACTAATAAGTGTAGATTTACCAGAACCTGTACCTCCGATAATAGCCGTTGTCTTTCCCGGTTTTGTATCAAAGGTAATATGTGTTAAAGCAGGCTCTTCGCTGTTAGGATATGCAAAGGTCACATCTTTAAAAGTAACTTCGCCATGTATCTTGCAGTCTACATCACCAGATACGCTATCTTGAATCTCAAAAGGTGTTTCAAGTACTTCGTTGATGCGTTCAGCAGAAGCAGCTGCTCTTGGAATAAGCACAAACATCATAGTTACCATTACAAGGGCCATCATAATTTGCATAACGTATTGAATAAAGGCAATAAGGCTACCTACTTCAAAGGCACCAGCCTGAATACGAATACCACCGAACCAGATAAGGGCTACAGAAGTTAAGTTCATAATAATCATCATACTAGGCATAAGAACAGCCATAATTTTGTTAACCTTGATGGCTGTCTGCATAAGGTCACTATTAGCATCATCAAAACGTTTTTGTTCATAAGGTACTTTGTTAAAAGCACGAATAACACGAATACCTGTTAAATTCTCGCGTAATACTAAATTAAGTTTATCAAGCTTTACTTGCATAGATTTAAAAAGAGGCATACCAGAACGTGCTACAAGCAAGATGACTACTACTAAAATAGGAATTGAAATAAGTAGAATAACAGAAAGCTCTAAGTTAGTAGAAAGAGCCATAATAAGCCCACCAATAACCATTAAAGGTGCAGTTACCATCATACGTAAGGACATAAGTACAACTTGCTGAACTTGTGTAATATCGTTGGTAGTACGGGTAATAAGGGAAGAGGTACCGAGCGTGTTAAATTCACCTAGTGAGAAAGACTCCACCTTAATGAATAAATCCGTTCTCAGGTCACGGCTAAAGCCCATAGCCACCTTAGCAGAATTAAGGTTGGCAAATACCATTAAAGCACTTCCTATAAGGGCTACAAGAAGCATTAATAGACCTATGCGTAGAATATAACCTGTATCTCCTGTACCAATACCTACGTCTACGATTTTAGACATAAGTGCGGGTAGGAAAAGGTTGGCAATGGTTTGTAAAAAAAGTAATAATAAAGTTAAGAGTGCAGTACCTAAATAAGGTTTTAAATACTTAGCTAGTCTAAGCAATTTTTATTCATCTCCTTTCAACTCAGCATCTATTAAATTTTGGCGTACCTGCATAAGCAGGCGCTTAAGAATGATTTTCTCTTCTATGCTAAAGTTTTCTGTGTAAAGAGCTTCTTGACTATCATGAATTAGTTTTAACTCCCTACATACAGAATATCCTTTATCAGTTAGGAAAATTCTACATACACGTTTATCCTCAGTATCACAGGCTTTGCGAAGAAGGCCACCACGTTCCAGGCGCTTAATAGCCATGGTAATGGTTGAAGCTTTTACTTGAAGCTTTTCAGCTAAAGTGCCCTGACTTACTCCGTTTTCATGATAGAGGCAAAGTAAGAGTCTAGGTTGCCCGGGGTAAAGGCCATACTTTTCAAGAATAGGGTGGCTTTGGCTAAAACTAAAGCGTGCAATTTCAAAAATTAAATGATTAATGGTATCTGGAGCAGACATAATAGCCTCCTTTGAAAATAGTTAGTCAACTAACTATATATCGAAATCATAAGAAAATCAATGAATAAAATATGAACAAAAAATGAAATTTATTTTCATAACTAAAAGAAGAGTGGGATTGATTATGGCTATAATTGGATAATAGGGATAGTTGTAATAGTGTATAATATTTGATATACTTAGAGTTAGCGTTTTATTAGAGAATGACAGGATATAATATCAATTATCTATATACATAACATAGAAAGAAGAAGGTGAAGATTTTGAAGAACTTAGTAGAGAAAATTTTTGGGACTCATTCACAACGTGAGCTCAAAAGAATAGAGCCAATCGTAGCTAAAATTGAGTCTTATGATGAGGCAATGCAAAAGCTTACAGATGATGAGCTTAAAGCTAAGACAGGGGAATTTAAAGAACGCTTAGCAAAAGGCGAAACATTAGACGATATTTTACCAGAAGCTTATGCTGTATGTCGTGAAGCAAGCTGGCGTGTACTTGGGATGAAACACTTTAGAGTACAGCTTGTAGGTGGGGTTATTCTTCATAATGGGCGTATTGCAGAGATGAGAACAGGGGAAGGTAAAACATTAGTTGCTACACTTCCATCGTATTTAAATGCCCTTACAGGTAAAGGTGTACACGTTGTTACAGTAAATGATTACCTTGCACATCGTGACGCTGAAGAAATGGGTAAACTTCATAATTTCCTTGGTCTTTCAGTAGGTTGTATTTTAAGTGGTATGGAAAATGACGAAAGACGCGAGGCTTACAACTGTGATATTACTTACGGTACAAACAATGAATTTGGTTTCGATTACCTTCGTGATAACATGGTACTTTATGCAGAGCAAATGGTTCAAAGAGAACTTAACTATGCCTTAATCGATGAGGTTGACTCTGTTCTTATTGACGAGGCTCGTACACCTCTTATTATTTCTGGTAGTGGTTCAAAATCTACTCATCTTTATAAAGCAGCAGATATCTTCGTAAGACGCCTTAAAAAAGGTCAGCTTCTTGGAGAAGAAAGTGCTATGGCATCTCTTATGCGAGAAGAGATTGAAGAAGAAGGCGATTTCATTGTTAATGAGAAAGAAAGAAATGTTACACTTACTGCCGATGGTGTAAGAAAAGCAGAACAATATTTTGGTGTTGAGAACTTAGCAGATCCAGACAACATGGAAATTCAACATCATATTAACATCGCTCTTAAAGCACATAACTTAATGCATCTTGAAAAAGACTACATTGTAGATGAAAAAGGTGAAATCGTAATTGTAGACGAATTTACAGGTCGTCTTATGGATGGACGTCGTTATTCAGATGGTCTTCACCAAGCTATTGAAGCTAAAGAAGGCGTGGAAGTTAAAAAGGAAAGTCAAACACTTGCAACTATTACATTCCAAAACTATTTCAATAAATATAATAAAAAAGCAGGTATGACAGGTACAGCTTTAACAGAAGAAGGCGAATTTAGAGATATTTATGGAATGGACGTTATCGTTATTCCTACTAATAGACCAATTCAACGTGTGGACTATCCAGATATGGTATTCAAAACAGAAGATGCAAAATTTGCAGCTGTTATTGAAGATATTAAAGAAGCACATGCAAAAGGACAACCAGTTCTTGTTGGTACCGTAACGATTGATACATCAGAACATCTTAGCAAACTCCTTAAAAAAGAAGGCATTAGACATCAAGTACTTAATGCGAAATACCATGCAAAAGAGGCAGAAATTATCTCTGAGGCAGGTAAAAAAGGTGCTGTAACAATCGCAACCAACATGGCAGGTCGTGGTACAGATATTAAACTTGAAGAAGGCGTACAAGAACTTGGTGGTCTTAAAATCATAGGTACAGAACGTCATGAATCAAGACGTATTGATAATCAGCTTCGTGGTCGTGCAGGACGTCAAGGTGACCCAGGTGCATCAAGATTCTACTTAGCACTTGAAGATGACCTTATGCGTTTATTCGTACCAGAAACAACAATGAAAATGTTTGATGCACTTGGCCTTCCAGACGATGAGCCAATTGAACATAAAATCCTTTCAAAAGCAATTGAAAGAGCTCAAACTAAAGTAGAAAGCAATAACTTTGGTATTCGTAAACATCTTCTTGAGTATGATAAAATTATGAATGATCAAAGAGAAGTTATCTATGGTGAACGTTTTAAAGTACTTAAAAACGAAAACCTTAGAGATAACGTTTTAAGAATGACTAAAAATACTATTACTAAAGCTGTAACAAATGCTACAAATGGTATTGAATATGCAGAAGACTGGAATCTGGCAGCAATGATGGATCACCTTTCTACAATCATTCCATTTGAAGAAGTAGAATTCACAAAAGAAGAACAACAAAACCTTAGTGCAGATTCTCTTATTGATCTTCTTTACAGCAAAGCTGTAGAGCTTTATGAAGGTAAAGAAGCTGAAATTGGTGAACAACTTCGTGAGATCGAACGTGTTATCATGCTTAAAGTAATCGATCAAAAATGGATGGATCACTTAGATAATATGGATCAAATGCGTCAAGGTATTAACCTTCAAGCATATGGTCAACGTGACCCACTTATTGAATACCGTTTCTTAAGCTTTGATATCTTCGAAGAAATGACAGAAAACATTCAAGAAGAAACTGTAAAAGCACTTTTCCACATCCGTGTACAACCTCATCAAGAAATTAAACGTGAAGCAGTTGTAAAAGTTACAGCTACAAATCATAAAGATGAAAGTTTAGGTGCTCAGCCAGTAGTGAAAAAAGAAAAAGTAGGCCGTAACGACCTATGTCCATGTGGTAGTGGTAAAAAATACAAACAATGTTGTGGACAACATGAATAAATAAAATGAAAGAGTGTATTAGGAATTTCCTGTGCACTCTTTTTTGCTGTTTTAAGTATAAATTAAAATTAGATAAAAATAATATCAAATTTAGGGTAAAATTAGATAATTTAAAGGAGTTCTATGATATAACTTGATAATAAGAAATGTGAGAAGCATTATGAGCTAGATTAGTTTACATAGGGGGAAGCTAATGAAAGAAATAAGGAGGAAGATTGCTACTTATCTATTCCATTCTAATACCATATTTGTACAGTTAGTACTCTTTACATTAATAGTAAGTATAGTGCCAATTGGAATTATTGGTTCATTGTTATTTAGCCATCTTTCAAGTTCGGTAGAGGCAACTCTAAGTGAGTCCTATTCACAGATTGTAAAACAATATGTAGCAAATATGAATGAGGGGTTATTAAGGTACCAATATCGTTTGCATCAGATAGCAGATAATACGATTATTATAGATGAATTACTAAATAAAGAGTTGGATACTAACCCTTATGTAAAGGGGAAAAAGGTTACAGTAGAAGTAAGAAAATGCCTAGGTGTAGAAGATTATAATAAGTTTAGAAATTGTATGGTTTATTCAAATATAAAAGATGCAAAAATATATGGGGATAAAGTATCGATGATAGAAGAGGCACGAAAAGAATCTTGGTATAGTGAGGATAGGATTTTAAGTGAAGGGATTTTTATTTACTTAAGTGTAGATAGACAGGAAAATATATTATCTTTAATTGAACCTATCTATTATATTAATTGAGATGGCAATAAAATGTGATTTTGACGTTATGGGACATATTACATATCCAATGAGATACTTATATGAGCAATTGCAGATATATCCTAATATGAATTTATTTAAAGAGCCTATAGAAAGACTTTATAAAATCTTAATTGAAAGAGGAAGGGGAATAGAAGTCAATGCTTCTGGCTTTTTTCAGACTATAGGTAGATCTATGCCAGATTTAGATTTAGTGAAACTTTATAAGCAATGTGGCGGAGAGATTATTACAGTGGGGTGTGATGCACATTATTTAAGACATATTGGATGTGCAGTAAAGCTTGGATTAGATGTAGTAAAAAGTGCAGGGTTTGATTACATCACTACATACGAGCATAGACAGCCCCAGTTTAAACGGATATAAGAATAAATTGTAAATAATTATTAGATAAATAGGTGCAATGATGATAAATAAAATAAGCAGTAAGAGGACATATATAGTGTTTATTGCTTTTAGCATTTGTATGATTGTTTTAGGGGCGAGTGATAGCCTAAGAGGCATATTCTCTATTGTATTTCAAGACTACTATGAGTTAAGTAGGACTCAACTTTCTATGATTATAACTATAAGTTATTTGGGTAATTTAGTTTTTTTACTTTGTGGAGGAAATTTTCTAGATCGATTTAATAAAAAATATGTTTTTATTTCAACTTTAAGTATATGGATAATAGGCGCGTTATTATTTATTAGGGGGGAATAGCTATATATCTTTATTACTTGGCATGTTTTTATGTACAGGTGCATCTACATTATTAAATACAACAATTAATATTTTAGTGCCAGCTATTTTTGCCGGTGCTCCAGGGCTTATTGTAAATGTATTATTTTTTATTCAGGGAATTGGAACAAGTGGCTCTCAAAATATAGTAGGTAGATTTGCAGCAGATATCTCTTATTGGAAGATGGTTAATATAGTATTATTAGGGGCCTCACTTATAGGAATGCTATTTATGTTTTATTCTACCATTCCAAAGGTAGAGCAGAAAAAAGAAACCATTTCCTATGTACATATTATCAAAAACCCAGCGTTTATTTTTTATATTTTAATATTTGGGTTTTATTTTATTGCTGAACACGGTATTTTAAATTGGTTTATGTTATATGGCATCAATGGTTTAGAATTAGAATATGATAGGGCCTCTTTTTTTCTTTCTATCTTTTTCGGGGGGATAACATTAGGACGATTAATGTTTGCACCCTTAGTCCAAATGCTAGGTGTACAAAGAAGTGTCATTGTATTCGGATTAATAGGGGGACTACTTTTATATAATAGGCATAGCTGGTGGCATAAAAACAGTGGTGTTATTAAGTGGTTCAGGTCTAATCCTTTCTATTCTATATCCTACTTTAGTTTTGATGATTCAGAGCTACTATGATAAGGAATGTATTGCATCTGCTACAGGCGTTATTATTAGTATTGCTACTCTGTTTGATATTATTTTTAATCTAGGGTTTGGTAAGATTGTAGATACTCTAGGAATGAGGCAATCATTTTATATATTACAGATAAGTATGTTGTTATTTTTAAGTAGCTTAATATTTTTTCATAAGAAGGTTAAAGTAGAAAAGTAAAGGTCTACTAGGATGGTTCAATGCTATTCTAGTAGACCTTCTTAGTTTAGCGGGAAAGCAATATCCTTATAACATAATGTCTACATGATTTTTCAGTATATTATATAATATAGATATAGCGTTATTTAAGAAAACAGGTATAATAAAAAAGAGACTAGATTTTGAAGCACCATTGTTACAAAGGAGAAAGAGGATGTTTAAAATTGCAATATGTGATGATGAACAGGCGATTTGTTCATATATCGAAGATATCATTTTAGAGTATCAGAGAGAAATCCATGTAGATGTAGAAGTTGAAGTATTTTACTCTGGTAAAGACTTATGTAGAGCGATAGATCATCAGCAACGTTTTGATTTAATCTTTTTAGATATTGAAATGAATCTATTAAATGGTATTGAAGTAGGAAAGAAAATTAGAGAAGAGCTAGATGATTATATTACAAAAATAGTATTTGTTTCAGGTACAGATACGTACTATAGACAGCTTTTTGAAGTACAGCCTCTTAATTTTGTTTCTAAGCCTATACAGCCATATAAGATCAAAGAAAATATTCGTTTGGCTATGAAACTTTCTGATCAGCTAGACGGATTATTTAGATACAAAAAGAAACATGAAAATTATCAAATTGATGTAAAGCACATCCTTTACTTTGAGAGTATAGGGAGACAGATTAGAATGGTAACAGTAGAAGGAGAAGGACAATTCTATGGGAAACTAGAAGAAGTACTTGCACAAGTTGCAAAATATCAATTTATACAAATACATAAATCTTATGTAGTCAGCTATAATCAGATTACTCAGTTTAAATATGAGGCTGTCATCTTATCAAATGGAGAGAGTCTGCCCATTAGCCAGTCCCGAAGGAAAG
The DNA here is from genome assembly GCF_046966505.1 of Zhenhengia sp. Taxonomy (NCBI): domain Bacteria; kingdom Bacillati; phylum Bacillota; class Clostridia; order Lachnospirales; family Lachnospiraceae; genus Zhenhengia; species Zhenhengia sp. The sequence goes on along the minus strand of NZ_JBKVCH010000002.1, from coordinate 49,063 downwards.
ACATAAGAAATTTTCAGATGAAATATGAGAAAGAGAGACTAAGTTAATGTATTTTTTAGTAAGTATATTATTTATATATAATCTTTATAAATTAATGATGTTGTTTTTTGATAACACTAGGATAAATCGAAAAAAAGAAATTGTTTCTTATGTTATCTATTTTTTTGTAAATGTATTTATTAGTACATATTTTCCTATGCCTATACTGCTTGTGACAAGTAGTATTATAGGCTTCACCCTTATTTCTCTAAATTATAAAGCCAGCCTTAAGAAGAGAATTTTAGCAATATGCTTTATAGTCTTATTATCTGCATGTGTAGAGACTGTAACCGTTCAGCTTATATCTGGATTAAAGCTACAATTGTTTAGAAGGGATCAACCTGAGTTTAATTATATGTTTAGTTTAGTACAGTTAATTCTTTATTCAGTAACTATTATATTAGGTAAGTTTAAGAATATAAAAAAAGGTGAGCAGGTATCACCTCTCTACTGGTTTTTTATTACCTTTATACCACTGATTTCCTTATATATTATTTTATTACTGATGTATATTAAAGATATACCTGTGTTCTTAGCGAATATGGCTATTATAGGTATAATGGTGGTTAACGTTTTAACATTCTATTTATATGATAGAGTATCAGTTATGCATATAGAGAGAACAGAGAAGTTGTTATTAGAGCAACAAAATAAGTATTATGATGAGCAATTTAAGATTATGAATAGCTCTATAAAAGCAACACGAGCTATTAGGCATGATTTAAATAATCATATTGCAATTGTTTCTAGCTTAATTGAACAAGGGACATCACAGGAAGCCTTGCAGTATTTAAAGGATATTAAAGGAAGTTATAATCGAAATGGAAATTATGTTCAAACAGGTAATATTGCTATTGATAGTGTATTAAACTTTAAATTGCAAGAGGCAGATGGACAAAATGTCGATGTATCCTTTGACATCTCTATTCCTGACACAGTAGAAATACCTGCTTTTGATATTGTAACAGTTTTAGGAAACTTATTAGATAATGCATTAGATGCTACATGTAAGCTAGAAGATAATAGAAAGATTGATCTTCAAATGAAATATGATAAAGGTCGTTTCTTATTTAAAATAGAAAATACATATAATGGGCAAGTGTTAAAGCAAGATGGTATTATTTTAACTACAAAGCATAATAGTAGTAATCATGGTATTGGGCTTGAAAATGTACGAAAAATTGTAGATAAGTATGAAGGTATGATGGATATTGAGCATGATGAAAATAAATTTTCTGTAACATTTTTATGCTACACTAATGATTAAAGAAAATGCTTTCTTAGTTCAGTGCAAAACTTTGTATAGTTTTTGACAAAAACTCGCACAAAAATGTAAAAAGTGTAAAATAGTACTTGTTCAATGATATGTTAAGGGAAAATGTAGTAGCATGCTATAGTATAACTTATGAAAGATTTGGAATTTGAGGGAATTTCTAAGGCTTTTATAAAAAACAGGGTGCCTTTTAGAGAGTGGCAAAGGGTTTTATAGATTAAAGAGAAAAAGAAAAAACAGGATATCCGAGGGGGAGGATATCCTGTTTTTTTGCGTTCAGCTTTTATTAAGGTTCATTTCTTATAATAACATCAGCAATATTGATGAGAGGAGAATGAACTTATATGTTATTTTCAAGTTTATTATTTATATTTGTTTTCTTACCAATAGTTCTTGGTATTTACTATGGTATATTAAGAAAAAGAAAAATGCGTAATTTTTTTCTACTGCTAGTGAGTTTAGTGTTTTATGCATGGGGAGAACCCGTGTATGTATTTCTAATGATAGGATGTATAGGTGTTAATTATTTAGCTGGTAGGTGGATAGAGCAATATAGAAATGATCGAAAAAAAATTAAGAGAATTCTAGTATTAGCGGTTTCTTTTAACGTACTTGTGCTCATTACTTTTAAATATACTCAGTTAGCACTTCCAGTTGGCATTTCATTTTTTACTTTTCAGGGGATTTCCTATGTAGTAGATATTTACAGAGAAAGAGGTAAGGCTCTTAGAAATCCACTAGATGTAGGACTTTATATTAGTCTATTTCCGCAGCTTGTAGCAGGTCCTATTGTACGTTATGAGACGATTGCAGATGAAATTTATAATAGGTGTGAAAATGCAGAGGATATAGCTGAAGGTATTAAGCGTTTTATAAAGGGATTGGGTAAAAAAGTTATTTTATCTAATAACTTTGCCCTTATTGCAGATAAGGCATTTGGGCTAGATACTGGGACCATAACGATTACCTTTGCTTGGCTTGGAGCATTAGCCTATGCTCTTCAGATTTACTATGATTTTTCCGGGTATTCTGATATGGCAATTGGGCTAGGGAGAATGTTTGGATTCCATTTTAATGAGAATTTTAATAGACCTTATTTAGCGAAGTCTATTTCTGATTTTTGGCGTAGATGGCATATTTCGCTTGGGTCATGGTTTAGAGATTATGTGTATATTCCTCTAGGTGGAAGCAGAGTAGGGCCAATAAAGCTTATACGCAATCTTTTTATTGTATGGGCTTTAACTGGCGCTTGGCATGGAGCGAACTGGACATTTATTGTATGGGGGCTTTATTTTGGCTTATTTGTTTTAGCAGAAAAGAGTTTCAAGCTAGAGGAGAAATTAAGTTGTCATAAAATAATAGCACATCTATACACCTTAATAGTGGTCTTAGTAGGCTGGGTTATTTTTAGAGCGGCTACACTAAGTCAGGCATTTACTTATATTAAAGCTATGTTTGGATTAACACATAATGCGGTATTAGGCAATCTAGGAGCTTTATATTTATTAGAGAATTTTATTTTAATGTTTTTAGGGATTATCATGCTCCTGCCTTTTAAACGAGTGCATAAACAAAAGGAAGCCCCTCTTTATCTTGTAGGTCTTGGTATAGTTTTTTTAATTGCAACGGCCTATCTTGTCAAAGGGAGCTATAATCCATTTATTTACTTCAATTTTTAGGAGGGAGAGAGTATGAAGTTATACCATAAGATAGTTATTATAGTATTTAGCTTAGTCATTAGCATAGGTGGCCTATTTACTATAGGAGGTAATATAAAAACATTGGCAAAAACGACATGGAATAGTATGAAAGTCGGTTGGCAAAAAGAGCAGGATGTATTAGGGGTAATAGAGGGGTTTACAGAAGGGATAGAAACAAGCCTTACAGAATCATTTTGGCTTAAGGAAAAGTATATCGATTTATACGGACTAGTAGAACGTTTATTAGGTAGAACTTATATAAGAGATGTAAATCCTTCTCTTGTAGTTGTAAAAGATAATCATGAGCAATTACAGTTTTTGACTTTCTCAGCCGACTATACTGAGGAAGTAGAAAAGATAGATAAGCTAAATAAGATACTTCAAAAGAGTAATACGCCTTTACTTTATGTACAGACGCCACTTAAAATAATAGAAGGTTTTACACAGTTACCTTCATCTGTTCAGGACTGGTCAACAGAAAATACAGATAAACTGTTGCAATCGTTAGAGGATAAGGGAGTAGATTATTTAGATTTAAGACAATCTATAATAGAAGATGGTCTTAACCTAGAAGAATTGTTTTATAAGACAGATCACCACTGGACTACCCATACAGCTTTCTGGGCTATGGAACAAGTTGTAGAAAAACTTGAAAATGAGTATGGTATGGTGTTAGATATAGAAAAGAATTATACGGATATCAATAAGTATAAAGCGACAGAATACCCAAACTCCTTTTTAGGGTCACAAGGAAGAAGAGTGGGAAGGCTCTACGCAGGTGTAGATGACTATACGCTTTTGACACCTTTATTTGATACCAACTATAACGTGGAAATTCATAAGAGTGATTCTGTTACAACTTATGAGGGGGATTTCGAGGAAACTATTATTAAAACAAATCTACTAGATGAGAATGAGAGCGTCTATACTAACCGCTATGCAGCTTATTTTGGGGGAGATTATCCAGAGGTAAGAATTGAGAACCGAAATAAAGCAGCTGGACACAAAGTACTTATTATAAAAGATTCTTTTGCTCTACCTTTTAGTGCATTTTTATCTACTATGTTTGCAGAAACACGTTTGTTAGATTTAAGATATTATGATGCGGGTAAATTAGAGAGTTATATTGAAGAGTATAATCCTGATGTAGTATTATTTGTTTATAAATCTTTAAAAATGGAGTAAAGGCATATGATAAAGGTATTACTTGTAGAAGATCACATTAAGATTAGCCAAAATATAAAAACCTATTTAGAAGATGAATTTGAGGTAACGCCCGTTTATAGTGCAGAAGAAGCTAAGTTATATTTAGCAGCAGAAAGTTATGATTTAATCATCCTAGACTTAATGTTACCGGGAGAGGATGGTATGAGTGTTCTTAAGTATCTTGAGCAGAAGCAGATAACAGTAGGTGTTATTGTCCTAACAGCTAAAGAGGACCTTGGCGATAAGCTTAAGGCATTTAATTTAGGGGCACATGATTATGTAACGAAACCTTTCTTTATGGAAGAACTTAAGGCAAGGATGAATGTGGTACTAAAAGGGCTCGGGAAAATTACGAAGGCAAATCTGTTGACCTTTAAGGAGTTGACACTAGATACAAGCAAAAAGAGTGTAACCATAAAGGGAGAAATAGTTGAAATGAATGAAAAAAACTATCATCTTCTTGAGTATTTTTTACTTAATAAAGGTATTTTGCTGTTTAAGGAACAGATTTTTGATCGTATCTGTGGCTATCAAAGTGATGCATCAACAGATATTATAGAAGTGTATATGAGTAGGCTTAGAAAGGTGCTAAGTCCTTTTGGGTATGACCGTTATATTGTTACGAAAAGAGGAATGGGGTATATGCTAGATGAGACAAAGTGACCTTTTTATAAGGACGAAACGTAATATTATTCTAAGTACCTTAAGTATTGTACTTATTTGTCTTATAACCTTTATTCTAGTAACACAGTATTTTTATAAAAGTAGACTATTCGAGGGAGTAGATCAACAGCTACTCACTCACAAAAATATGATTTTGAATGAAGAGATTATCAAGAAGAAAGGGAAAAGTGAAGAGGTTATTATTCCTGCCCCTTTAACACCAGATTTGATTAGTTTTGTATGGAGAGGTAGTGAACTGGTTGATAAAAGTCCACATACTTATTTCGGAGAAGGGAATTATCCCGTTTTTCCTAAAGAGTATGAAGGTGGTCTTATTACATTAGAGAGTAAAGGATATACTTATAGAGCTGTAAGTTTTGAGAAGGAAGGCTTACGTATACAGCTTCTATTTAATGTAGATCCACAGATCCTCTCTGTTAAACAGCTAGAAAGAGCTAATGGCTTAAGCTTAATGGTACTTATAGGGATAACACTGGCACTTGCTTCTTACCTAGCGGCACTCGTTTTAAAGCCAGTTAAAAAAGCTTATAATGAGCAGGTTTATTTCGTACAGGATGCATCTCATGAAATGCGTACACCTCTTGCAGTGATAAAGGGGCAAGTAGAACTTATGACGGCGCATCCGCAGGATAGAATAGAAGAGCATTTTGAACAGTTTTCACAAATGATAGGGGAGATAAGAAGTTTAGAAAAGCTTAATAGAGATTTACTGTTACTTTCAAAAGAAGATATAGAAGGTAAAACTGTAGGAGAAGCTATAGAAGTTAAAAATTTTATAGGTGAGATTAGAGAGTTCTATACGGAACTTGCTGAACTGCAGAATAAGCATTTTATTGTAAAAGTGCCAGATAGTCCTGTTAATGTAAAGTGGGATTTGGAGAAGGTCAAAAGATGTTTAATCATTCTTTTAGAAAATGCATTTAAATATACAGATGAAGAAGACACTATTTTACTAGGAGTGACTAAAGTGAATAAAAGCATTGTTGTGCGAATCGAAGATAGTGGTATAGGCATTTCAAAAGAAGACCAAAAAAGATTATTTGACCGTTTCTTTAGAAGTAGTGATGTAAGGGCCCGTGGTATAGAAGGAAGTGGAATTGGTCTTAGTTTACTACAATCTTTAGCACATACACTAGGTATAAAAGTACAGGTACAATCCGCTTATGGTAAAGGAACTGTTTTTACCCTTGAAATTCCCCTAAAGATGAATTAAATAGAATAAAGATATTTATATAGAAAAAAGCTTATGCTAATATAATAAGAAGAGGGAAATTTATTAAGAAAGTAGGCCTTCTTATTATGTGGATGATTTATGGATTATTATCAGCTGTATTTGCAGCACTTACAAGTATTTTAGCAAAGATAGGAATGGACAATGTCAATTCTAATTTAGCAACAGCTATCCGTACTATGGTTGTTTTAGTGATGGCATGGATTGTAGTAGGTGTGACTAAAACAGCAGGAGGTATTACACAGTTAACAAGGACTAATTGGATTTTTCTTATCTTATCCGGGGTTGCAACAGGTGCATCTTGGCTATTCTATTATAAGGCGATTCAAATAGGTGAGGTATCAAAAGTTGTACCTCTTGATAAATTAAGTATTGTTTTTGTATTTATTTTTTCGGTTACAGTACTTAAAGAACCTCTTTCTATCAAAACTTTAATAGGAACAGGACTTATTACACTTGGCACGCTTGTACTTGTTTTATAAGCTGCATGAGAAATAGATAATAAGATATAAAGAAACAAAAGGAGTGATATTGTGTTAGAACTAGATCAACTAAGGCTATCTTTAGAGCCGTATAATGCAAAATTAATGGAAATGGGGAACTCTCTTTGACATTGCTAAACATAAAGAAGATATAGCAGAGTTAGAAGAAATTTCAGCATCAGCAGAATTTTGGAGTGATATGGAGCACGCTCAGAAAGTGCTTCAGAAGCTTAAAGGATATAAGGAAACGGTAGAAAAGTACGAAAAACTTTGCACAAGCTATGAAGATGTTATGACACTTATTGAAATGGCTAATGAAGAAGAAGACGCAGAGCTAGCTGAAGAAGCGCAAAGTGAAGCAACTGACTTTATGAATGGCTATGAAGAAATGAGAATTGCTACATTACTTGATGGTGATTATGATACAAATAATGCTATCTTATCACTACATGCCGGTGCAGGTGGTACAGAAGCTTGTGACTGGGTAAGTATGCTTTACCGTATGTATACAAGATGGGCAGATAAAAAAGGTTTTAAAGTACAGCTTTTAGATTACTTAGAAGGTGATGAAGCAGGGGTTAAGTCTGTAACGATTCAAATTAACGGTGAAAATGTCTATGGTTACCTTAAAGCAGAAAAGGGTATTCACCGCCTTGTACGTATTTCACCATTTGATTCATCTGGTAGACGTCATACATCCTTCGCATCTTGTGATGTTATCCCAGAGATTACAGATGAGATAGAAATTGAAATTAAAACAGAAGATTTACGTATTGATACTTACCGTGCTACAGGTGCTGGTGGGCAGCATATCAATACAACAGATTCAGCTGTTCGTATTACACACTTACCAACAGGTGTAGTTGTTCAGTGTCAAAATGAGCGTTCTCAGATTCAGAACCGTGAAAAAGCTATGCAAATGCTTAAAGCTAAGCTTTTTGAAAAACAAGAAGAAGAGCGTATGGCGACACTTGAAGGTATCCGTGGCGAAAAGAAAGATATCGGTTGGGGAAGTCAAATTCGTTCTTATGTATTCCATCCTTATAATATGGTTAAAGACCATCGTACAAGTGAAGAGACAGGAAATACTGGAGCTGTAATGGATGGTGACATCGACCGTTTTATGAATGCATATCTTGTTTGGATTCATCAAAGAGATTGATCTTAGGCATCTAAAAATTCTCCGTAAGTAAGGATTTATCTTATTATGGAGAATTTTTTGCGTGTGTAAATAAGTAAAATATATTGAAAAAACTAGACTATTATGCTATAGTCTTTATATTAAAAACAAATGTTCACCATATGCGAACAAGGAGAATACAATGAAACAAAACAAGCAGTTTTACATTATTGATAAAGAGGTTTTACCTGAAGTATTTTTAAAAGTAATGGAAGTTAAAAACTTACTTGAAACAGAGAAAATGTTAACTGTTCAAGAAGCTACTGAAAGGGTAGGGATTAGCAGAAGTTCTTTTTATAAATATAAAGATTCTATTATGCCTTTTTATGAAAAAGGTAGGGGGCAGACCATTACCATTCTCATTAAATTAAAGGATGAAGCAGGTAGATTATCTGATTTATTAAATGACATTGCAGATTTGGGGGCTAATGTATTAACCATTAATCAGATGATTCCTATGAATGGTATCGCACTTATTAATATTTGTATGCAAACTCAAAAGATGAAAATAGGCGAAGGGGAACTTATTGAGCGTTTACAAGGAGTAAAAGGCGTTCAAAGTGTAAAACTATTAGCAAGGGAATAATAAGGAGGAGTAATAAATGAAAATAGCAGTTTTAGGGTATGGTACAGTTGGATCAGGTGTAGTAGAGGTATTAATGACTAATGCAGAAAGTATTGCCAAAAAAGCAGCTACACCACTTGATGTGAAATATATTTTAGATTTAAGAGATTTCGACGAGAGTCCGTTTAAAGAAAAATTTGTAAAAGATATTAATTTGATTTTAAACGATGAAGAAGTTGATATTATAGCTGAAGCTATGGGAGGGATACACCCTGCATATGATTTTGTAAGAGGTGCCTTAGAAAAAGGCAAGAGTGTTGTCACTTCTAATAAAGAACTTGTAGCAGCATATGGGCCAGAACTTTTAGAGATAGCAAAAGAAAATCATTGTAATTTCCTATTTGAAGCCAGTGTAGGCGGCGGCATCCCTATTATTAGACCTCTCAATAGCGCACTTACTGCTGATGAGATTTATGAAATCACAGGTATATTAAATGGTACAACTAACTTTATTTTAACTAAGATGAAGGTAGAGGGCAGAACTTTTGAAGATGTGCTTAAAGAAGCACAGGAACTAGGTTATGCAGAGAAAAATCCAGAAGCTGATGTAGAAGGACATGATGCATGCCGTAAGATAGCCATTTTAGCTTCACTAGCATTAGGTGAATACGTAGATTATAAAGATATTGATACACAAGGTATTACAAAGATAAAAAAAGAAGATATGGAATATGCAAGTCATATGGGCTATAGTATTAAACTTCTTGCAAGCTGCAAAAGAGAAGCAGAGGGCATTTATGCAAGTGTTAAACCAATGATGATTCCAAATCATCATCCATTAGCACCTGTAAGTGATGTATTCAATGCAGTACTTGTAAAAGGCAATATGGTTGGGGATGTAATGTTTTATGGAAGAGGTGCAGGTAAGCTCCCGACAGCCAGCGCTGTTGTAGCAGATATTATAGATGCTGCAAAACATAAAGATACCAATATTATGTGCTTTTGGAGTAGAGAAAAGCTAGAGATCCAGAGTAATGAAAATGAGCATGCTCAGTATTTTGTAAGACTAAAGGGGGAGCCGATCTACATTAAAGCCATAGTAGAAGAAGTTTTTAAAGATACACAATCTGTAGCTGCGCTTGCTCCAAATGAATACGCCTTTATTACTGCATGTGAAACACTAAAGTCTTTACAAGAAAAGCTAGGTCAGCTTAAAGATGTAGAGGTAATGAGTAAAATTTGTATAAAGAAATAGAGGTTAGATAAAATGAAATATGTTGTGGTATTGGCTGATGGAATGGCTGATGAAAGGTCAGCAGAATTAGGTCATAAATCACCAATGGAATATGCACATACACCTTATATGGATGCCCTAGCACCATATAGTGAAGTGGGACTTGTAAATACCATACCGGAGGGGTGTGCTAGAGGAAGTGATACAGCTAATTTAGCTGTATTAGGGTATAATCCTCAAAAGTATAACTTTGGGCGTAGTCCATTAGAGGCTTTAAGTATGGGGGTTCAATTAAAAGAGAGTGATGTAACCTTTAGAATGAATCTAGTGACTTTAAGTGAAGAAGCATGTTACGAAGAGAAGAAAATCTTAGATTACAGTAGCGATGAAATTACAACTGAAGAAGCAAGTATACTTATTAAAGTTGTACAAGAAGCTTTTGGAGACCGAGTAAAGTCTTTTTATCCAGGAATGAGTTATAGACATCTTTTAGTATGGGAAAAGGGCAGTACAAACGTTCAGCTTACACCTCCTCATGATATTTTAGGGCAGATCATTGGTCATTATAAACCAGAGGGAGACCACGGCAGCGAAATCTGGGCGATGATGAAAGCAAGTTATAACCTGCTTAATCATCACCCTATTAATGAGAAACGAAGAGATAGAGGGCTTAAGCCAGCTAATAGTATTTGGATTTGGGGGGAAGGAAGGAAGCCACATCTACCTGAGTTTAATAAAAAGTATGGGGTACAAGGAGCTGTCATTTCAGCAGTAGATCTTATAAAAGGTATTGGCTTAGGAGCAGGGATGCGTTCTATTGATGTAGAAGGTGCTACAGGAAATGTGCATACTAATTATAAAGGGAAGGCAGATGCTGCTATTAAAGCCTTATTAGAAGAAGGATGTGACTTTATTTATGTTCATCTAGAAGGACCTGATGAATGTGGGCATCGTGGGGAAATGGACAATAAGATTTTAGCCATTGAGCAGATTGATAGTAAAATTATTGGACCTATTATTCAGGCATTAGAAAGTGCTGGCGAGGATTATAAACTTTTAGTTTTACCGGACCATCCTACACCAGTTAGATTAAGAACACATACAGGAGAACCTGTTCCTTATATGATTTATAATTCAACATGTAAGCCAATAAAAAGTGATAAAAAGCTTTACAATGAGACTTATGCCAAGGAAGAGGGAAGCTTTATAAACAATGGTTATGAATTAATGAGACATTTTTTGAAAGAAAATAATATATTAGTATAAAAAATTCTGCAGAACACATTGTTTTTTGTTTAACAAGGGTATATAATGGGGTAACTCGAAATGAGATTATACCCATGTGAAGGAGGAGATTACGTGTTAATCGTACAAAAATTCGGTGGTAGCTCTGTGGCAAATACGGAAAGAATCTTTAACGTAGCACAAAGGATTGCTGAAACTTATAAAGAAGGAAATGAAGTCGTTGTTGTACTTTCAGCCCAAGGGGATACAACAGATGATTTAATTGCTAAAGCTAAGGAAATTAGTAGTAAGCCTACTAAGAGAGAGATGGATATGCTGCTTTCAACAGGAGAACAACAATCTGTAGCTTTAATGGCTATGGCTTTATCAGAACTTGGTCTTCCAGCTATCTCACTTAATGCTTATCAAGTAGGTATGATGACTACATCAGCTTATATGAATGCACGTCTTAAAAAGATTAAACCAGACCGTATTAGACGTGAGTTAGATAGAAAAAATATTGTACTTGTAACGGGATTCCAAGGGATGAACCGTTTTGATGATATTACGACACTTGGTCGCGGTGGCTCTGATACAACGGCAGTAGCGATTGCAGCAGCATTACATGCAGATAAATGTGAGATTTATACAGACGTAGAAGGCGTTTATACAGCAGACCCTCGTATTGTAAAAAGTGCAAGAAAAATGGATGAGATTACTTATGATGAGATGTTAGAACTGGCATCTCTTGGAGCACGTGTACTTCATAACCGTTCAGTGGAACTTGCTAAAAAGTACAATGTAGAGTTAGTAGTAAGATCAAGTTTAAGTAGAGCAGAAGGAACAGTTGTTAAGGAGGTTTGTAAAATGGAAAGAATGTTAATCAGTGGTGTAGCAGGGGATAATGAAATTGCACGTGTATCTCTTATTGGAATAGAGGATACACCAGGTAAAGCTTTTGATATCTTCGCGACACTTGCAAAAAAAGGCATAAATGTAGATATTATTCTTCAATCAATTGGTCGTGATGGCATGAAAGATATCTCTTTTACAGTAGCGGAAACAGCACTTGCTGATGTAAAAGAAATTGTTGCTACACATATGGATAGATGGGGACTTACAGATGTAGATTATAATGAAAACTTAGCTAAAGTATCTGTTGTAGGTGCTGGCATGGTAGCTAATGCAGGGGTTGCTTCAAAAATGTTCGAAGCAATGTATGATTCAAATATTAATATACATATGATTTCAACATCTGAAATTAAAATTTCTATCCTTATTGATAAAAAAGATATGCATAAAGCAATGAATGCAATTCATGATGCTTTTCAACTTGTAGATTAAGAGGTTAGCAGCAGGCAGTGGGAAAAAGGAAAGTACAAGACTATTCCTTTATCCACTGTCTTATTTTTTTACTAAGATTTTATTAAAAGTATAGCGTTTCCCATATAAAGGTTGTAGATTAAATTTGCGGATTACAGGGAGTTGTCTTATAATAGGCAGAGAAGTTCTACTTGGGAATAGAGTAGAAGAAATAGATGATAAGTGGATGAACTAGAGGAGGACCTAAGTGTGGCAAAAGGTATATTTATAGCATTAGAAGGTGGGGAAGCTACTGGTAAAACAACTACAGCTAAAGTAGTAAAAGAAAGACTTGAAGCTTTGGGATATGAAGTAGTTGTAACAAGAGAACCAGGAGGCATTCCTTCAGCAGAAGCAATTAGAGAAAATATCATGAATTTCCCTGTGGATGCAAGAACGGAGTTGTTACTTTATCTTTCTGCAAGAAGAGAACATTTAGTAAGCAAAGTTATCCCAGCATTGGAAGCAGGAAAAATTGTGATTACAGATAGATTTTATATTAGTTCCCTTGTCTATCAAGGTTATGCAAGAGGAATTGGTATAGATACAGTGCGAGAGCTTAATGATTTTGTATGTAATGGTGTGTACCCAGATTTAAACATTATTATAGATATACCTGTTGAAGTGAGTATGGACAGAAAACAAGGCGTAGATGATATTAACCGTTTAGATCTAGAAGGCTATGAGTTCCACAAAAAAGTGGAAGAGGCTTATAGAATGATTCACGCAGAAGGAAAAGACAATACCCTTATGTTAGATGGTACAAAAGATATGGATACGATGATAGATGAAGTTTTCTCTGTCGTTAAGGGGAAAATAGATAGAGCATAATAAAAGACTACTTTGTGACCTGCGCGCATCTTACAGACCATATCATACACTAGGGAGCTTGGAAGTAGTGCAGTATGTATTGTAGCAGGAATTCATATTGCCAATGCATTAAGTCATAGTTTCTTCTCTAAGGAGGATTAGTTCAGATGGCTGCTCAGCTTGAAGGCCATCCAGATAATACGATGCCTGCCATACTTGGAGGTATGACTATGGGTGCTATGAATGACAAAGATATGAAAAAGATTCTTAACCAGGCTAAAGTATGTAGGAAAAAGGGAACTTTTTTTAGTGGAGCAGGTCCTACCTTGACTGTTGTAGTACGTAATGTAGTCTCCTTCAGAAGAGAGAGGGTGGACTTTTTAGCAGGTATGAACATAACTGGCAAGTACAAATGCCCCAGGCAGACTAAGGTGGTGCTAAAGTCTGGATTGATGAAGAACTTAAAGATTAGAAAAATAAAAGGCTATTTGCTTGGATATTTAAAATGTTTATAGCAAATAGTCTTTTTTGTTGACAAAAAATAAAAGGTATTTTAATATAAAGACACACCCCCGGTGGGGGAGGGTAGGAGGCGAGGATATGAACGAAGAAAGAAAAAAAGCACTACAAGCCTTAAAGACAGCTAAAGGTCAGACAGAAGGCATTATTAAAATGATAGAAGATGAGCGTTACTGTATGGATATATCTAATCAAATGTTAGCCGTGCAGTCACTCTTAAAAAAAGCAAACTTATTAATTCTTAAAAATCATCTTAATCACTGTGTGAAAGAAGCTTGCCATACAGAAAATGCAGATGAAAAAATTGATGAGATTATCAGTATTTTTGAGAAGATGATGAACAAATAATAAAAGAAAAGAAAGGAAGGGGTTAAATGAAAGATACATTTAAAATAGAAGGTATGACCTGTTCTGCTTGTGCAAATAGAGTAGAGCGGGCAACAAAAAAATTAGAAGGTGTAGAAGAAGCAAGTGTTAACTTTGCTACAGAAACGCTTATGATTAAGTATGACGAGTCAAAACTTAGTAAAGAGCAGATAGAGCAGACTGTGGAAAAAGCAGGGTATAAGGTACATAAAAATACCAAGCAATATACTTTCAATATAGAAGGAATGACTTGCTCAGCCTGTGCAACACGTGTCGAGAAGATGACAAGTAAATTAGAAGGTGTAGAAAGATCCAGCGTTAATTTTGCAACTGAGAAGTTAACGATTACAATAGATGAAGATAAGGTAAGTCCCACTCAAATTAAAAATGCAGTAGAAAAAGCTGGTTATAAAGTGGCAGAAGGAAAAGTGCAGGAGGAGAAAGAGGAAAAAGATCCAAGTAAGGCACTTTTAAAACGTTTTATCTTCTCTTTAATTTTTGCCGTACCATTACTAATTATCAGTATGGGGCATATGGTGGGGATGCCTCTTCCAGAAATTATAGATCCAATGGCAAACGGTTTAAATTTTGCACTTATTCAGTTAGTACTTACAGTGCCAGTTATGCTTATTGGCTATAAGTTCTACGCAGTAGGGCTTAAAAATTTAGTTAAACTTAGTCCTAATATGGATTCGCTTATTGCTGTAGGAACCCTTGCAGCTTTTGTATACGGTCTATTTGCTATTTATAAGATAGCAGGTGGGGACCATGAGTATGCTATGCATCTTTATTTCGAATCTGCAGCAGTTATTTTAGTTTTAATTACACTAGGTAAATATTTAGAAGCTGTATCAAAAGGCAAAACCTCACAGGCTATTAAAAAGCTTATGGGACTTGCTCCAAAAACAGCTACTGTTATTCGCAATAATCAAGAGGTCATTGTACCACTTGAAGAAGTTGTAGTAGGCGATATTATTATTGTTAAACCAGGTGAAAAATTACCTGTAGATGGTGAAGTAGTAGAAGGAATAACTTCTGTAGATGAATCTATGCTTACAGGAGAAAGTATTCCAGTCGAGAAATTTCCAGGCAGCCCTGTTATTGGTGCAAGTATTAATAAGACAGGGCTTATACGTTATAGAGCAACAAAAGTAGGTAAAGATACTGCTCTTGCACAAATTGTTAAGTTAGTAGAAGATGCGCAAGGTTCAAAAGCACCGATTGCTAAACTTGCAGACGTCATTTCTTCTTACTTTGTACCTGTTGTGATTGGGCTTGCTATTCTTGCTACACTTGCTTGGCTTATAGCAGGTGAAAGCATTGTATTTGCTCTAACCATTTTTATTTCAGTTTTAGTTATTGCATGTCCTTGTGCCCTAGGCCTTGCTACACCAACAGCTATTATGGTTGGCACGGGAAAAGGTGCTGAACATGGTGTACTGATCAAGGGCGGAGAAGCTCTTGAGACAACTTATAAGATTAATACTATTGTATTTGATAAAACAGGAACAATTACAGAAGGTAAACCTAGAGTAACAGATGTTATAACCCATGATATGAGTAAGGAAGAAGTCCTTATACTAGCAGCAAGTGCTGAGAAAGGTTCAGAGCATCCACTAGGAGAAGCCATTGTAAGAGAAGCACAGGAGAAGGGCTTAGCCTTTAAAAATATTGAAAGTTTTAATGCGATTCCAGGTCATGGAATTGAGGTTACAATAGATGGGCAGCAAGTTTTATTAGGTAATAAAAAACTTATGGTAGAAAGACAAATTCCTATCAGTCATCTTGAGAATGTTTCAGATCAGCTTGCAGCTGAAGGGAAGACACCAATGTATATTGCGACACAAGGTATTTTAAGAGGAATTATTGCTGTAGCAGATACTGTAAAACCAAGCAGTAAGCAAGCTATTAAAACACTTCAAGAGATGGGCATTGAAGTGGCTATGATTACAGGTGATAATAGAAAAACAGCAGAAGCTATTGCAAAACAGGTAGGCATTGACTTAGTACTTGCTGAAGTGTTACCAGAAGATAAGGCAAATGAAGTGAAAAAGCTCCAAAGTGCTTCTAGAAAAGTAGCTATGGTAGGTGATGGGATCAATGATGCACCAGCACTTGCACAGGCAGATATAGGGATTGCTATTGGTTCAGGTACAGATGTAGCCATTGAATCAGCAGATATTGTTCTTATGAGAAGTGATCTTATGGATGTACCAACTGCCATTAAGTTAAGTAAAGCGACAATTAGAAATATTAAACAGAATCTTTTCTGGGCCTTTGCTTATAATGTGTTAGGTATTCCAGTAGCGATGGGGATTCTTCACATATTTGGTGGTCCACTTATGAATCCTATGATTGCAGCAGCAGCTATGAGCTTTAGCTCTGTATCTGTATTACTCAATGCATTAAGACTAAGAAGATTTAAAGCATAAAATATTAATAATAAAGGAGTGTAGAAGATATGAAAAAGAAAATAATGATTGAAGGCATGAGCTGTGGACATTGTGTAAAACATGTACAAGAAGCCTTAGAAGGTTTAAATGATGTAAGCTCTGTAGAAGTTAACCTTGCAGAAAAATATGCAGTAGTAGAAACAACTGTAGAAGATAGCCAGTTACAAGAAGCTATTGATGATGCAGGTTATGATGTAATAAGTATAGAAAATCTATAAAATAAGAATTTAAATCAAGGAGCTTAATGAAATGAATACAAATGAGATCATTTACCTCATAAAACATGTACTTCCAAATGGAATCATATCCATTAAGCTACCAGAAGTTTAATTGGGGAGTAGAGATAGTATATCATTGGGCCCTAAGACTGAAATGCTTTATGCAAAAGATCTACTTACAGTTACAGAGAGTCCAAGTATGGGCTGTAGTGTAATGGAGATGAATAATTCAACTTATCATTTTGAACTTAACCATGATGAAGTAAATTATATAATTGAAGGAAGTTTAACAATTATTACAGCTGGTAGAAGTAGGACTATAAGAGCTGGAGAGGTGTGTTTTATACCTAAAGGTTCAAAAGGGTCTTATGTTGCAGAAAAAAATGTTAGATTCTTATCAGTAAGTTATGCTGAGAAATGGGAATAAAAAAAGGTGTAGGGCAATTACCCTACACCTTTTTTATATTACAACATTTATCTTTCAGAGTGGCTAAATGGCTCACCTGAAGCTTTAGGGGCTTGTGAAGACTTAGAAAATACGACTAAAGCAATAAGTGTCATAATGTATGGGAATATTTTAAGGCATACAGGTGGAATAGCTTGAAGCTGTGGCAGTACATCAGATACATTAGAAATAGTCCAAGCTGTACCAAAAAATAAGGTTGCCGCCAAGATAGCGAGAGGGCGCCATTGACCAAAAATAAGTGCAGCAAGCGCTAAGAAGCCAAATCCTCCAACTGTACCATTGAATTCACCTGCAAAGGTAACTAAGTAAATGGCACCACCCAGACTGCCAAGCGCTCCAGAGATAATAACACCAATATAGCGCATCTTATATACATTAATCCCTGCTGCATCTGATGCATGAGGATTTTCGCCACAAGAACGAAGGCGAAGGCCAAAACGTGTTTTGTAAAGGAGATAGCAAGTAAATAAGATAATGATTAAGGCCACCCATGTCGTGATATAAGTATTCTTAAAGAATAGATCCCCTATAATTGGAATTTGAGAGAGTACAGGCATATCAAATTTAGTAAAGCCTTGTACACGGATTGTACCACTTCCTGTAATGTTACGTGCTAAGAAAAGTGTAAGTGAACCAGCCATCATATTAATAGCAGTACCGCTAATAACTTGGTTAGCAGATAGGTTAATACTTGCAAAAGCATGGAGGAGTGAGAAAATACCACCTACTATAAGTGATACAAGTAATCCAAGCCAAACGGCTAAGTTGCTTCCAGGGAAGAATTTCTCTACGCTGACAATGGTAAGCGCGCAGGAGAAAGAACCAATAATCATAAAACCATCTAAACCGATATTAATAACGCCACTGCGTTCACAGTAGAGAGCTCCAAGAGCCGTAATTAATAGAGGAATGGTTAAGGCAATGGCGTAAGGAAAGATTTGAACAAGCGTTTCCCACATAATCTACTCATCCTCCTTCTGAGTTTCTAATTGATTATTTGTTTTAACATCTAAGCGCTTTTCATGACGTTTTTTAATGATGCGGTCAAGCCAGCTTTCTATAAGGACGCTAGTTGCTGCAAAGTAGATAATGGTTGCTATGATTGTATCTGCAATTTCAGGTGGGATTTTAGTAGCTGCTGTCATAAAGCCACGACCTGAATAAAGAAGACCAAAGAAGAGGGCTGCAAGAAGTGAGCCAATAGGGGTATTAGCCCCTAGAAGAGCAACAGCAATACCATCAAAACCTTGAGATGGGATGACACCTAACTGGATACAGTTAGCATTACCAGCATATTGAACTACGCCAGCAAGACCAGCAAGGCCACCAGCAATCATCATAGAAAGAATAATATTTTTATTAACAGAAATCCCTGCATATTCAGCAGCATAACGGTTAAACCCTACAGATTTAAGTTGGTAGCCAAATGTAGTTTTGTTAAGAATAAATGCACTGATGATAACAGCTAGAAGCGCAATAAAAATACCTAGGTTAATATAGGAGCCTTGGAATAAGTTGGAGATCCAGTTTGCATGAAGGGTAGCATTTGGGGTAAGAAGCTTGGACTCAGTTTCCATAGTTCCTGTGAAACGTGCTTTAACAGCATAGTAAACAACCCAGTTAGCAATCCAGTTCATCATAATAGAAGAAACAACTTCATGTACATTGAACTTAGCTTTTAAAAGTCCAGGTACAATCCCCCATACAGCACCACCAAGCATACCTGTAATGACCATAATAGGTACAAGGATAAATGCTGGTAGAGTAGGGAAAGTAAGACCTATAGCTGTTGCACAAAAACCACCAAAGAGCATTTGTCCAGGGGCACCAATATTAAAGAGGCCTGTTCTAAAGGCAAAGGCTACAGAAAGACCTGTTAGAATAAGAGGTGTAGCGGTTGCAATAGTATTACCTACGCGTTCTACACTTTTAAGACCACCTTGTACAAGGTAGATAAAACCAGAAATAGGGTTATGGCCTGTAACCATCATAAATAATGTTCCAACAAGAAGGCCTAGAAAGATAGAAATGAGAGAAACGATAAGCTTCTTATATCTATGCATGTTTTACATCTCCTTTCACACCAGCCATCATAAGACCAATTTCATTTTCGTTTGTATCCTGAGCATCTACTGTGCCAATGCGTTCACCATTATTAATAACAACAATACGGTCAGATACATTAAGAATCTCATCAAGCTCTAAGGAAACAAGGAGTACGGCTTTACCTTTATCGCGTTGATCAATAAGACGTTTATGAATATATTCAATAGAACCAACATCAAGGCCTCGGGTAGGCTGAACAGCAATAAGTAAGTCAGGATTAAGTTCAATCTCACGCCCAATAATAGCTTTTTGCTGATTACCACCAGATAAAGAGCGAGCAAGTGTACTGCAACCTTGTCCGGCACGTACGTCAAAGGCATCTACAATTTTCTGAGCATATTTGCTGATGGCATCATAATTAAGTAAGCCATTTTTAGCAAAAGGTGCTTTATTAAAGCGTTCTAGAATCATATTTTCTTCAACAGTATAGTCTAGGACAAGACCGCGCTTTTGACGGTCTTCAGGAATATGAGCTATACCACTTTCAATGCGTTTATGAATAGGAAGATGTGTAATATCTCGCTTACGAATAAAGATCTTGCCACTTTCTGATTTACGTAGTCCAGTAATGGCTTCGACAAGTTCAGTCTGACCATTCCCTTCAACACCAGCAATTCCTACAATTTCACCAGCTCGTACTTCTACAGAGAAGTTTTTAAGACCAAGTACCTTTTTATTATTTAAAACAGATAAATTTTCTACTTTTAAGATGGTTTCACCAGGTGTAGCATCAACTTTATCGACCTTAAAGGAGACGTTACGCCCTACCATCATCTTAGCCATTTCAGCTTCACTTGTTTCTTTTACATTAACTGTACCTATGTATTTACCACGACGAATAACGGTGCAGCGGTCTGCTACAGCTTTAATCTCTTTTAGTTTATGGGTAATAATAATGATCGATTTACCTTCTTTAATAAGACCACGCATAATCTCCATTAAATCTTCAATCTCTTGAGGAGTTAAAACAGCAGTAGGTTCATCAAAGATCAGAATATCAGCGTTACGATAAAGCATTTTCATAATTTCTACTCTTTGCTGCATACCAACAGAGATATCTTCAATCTTTGCGTAAGGATCAATATTAAGGCCATACTTTTCTGAAAGCTGTGCAACTCTTTTAGCAGCCTTTTCAATATCGAGGATAAGTCCTCCGCATTTTTTAGGTTCAATTCCAAGAATGATGTTTTCGGTCGTCGTAAAGTTATGTACTAATTTAAAGTGTTGGTGCACCATGCCTATACCAAGAGCTGTTGCAACGTTAGGATTAGTAATTTTGACTTCTTTACCATTTAGTTTAATAGAACCTCTATCTGGCTGATACATACCAAAAAGCATACTCATAAGTGTAGATTTTCCCGCACCGTTTTCACCAAGTAGTGCATGGATTTCTCCTTGTGCAAGTTGGAGTGTAATATTGTCATTTGCAACGATTCCAGGAAATTCTTTGCGTATACCTAGCATTTCAATAACATAATCCATAGTTTACCTCCTTTGGTAGTATTCAAAAAAAAGGCGGTAAAACCGCCTTTTCATTTACTATTTAATAAGACCTTCACCGTTATCAGCAACTGTGATTTTACCATCTTTCATTTGTTGTACAACGTCGGCAACAGTTTTAATTGTTTCATCACTTAAGTTTGGATTTTCTACAGGAATACCAACACCATCAGTTGTAATATCAAATGTTAATGTTTGACCACCTGGGAACTCGCCATTAAGTTCAGCTTGAATCATATCATATGAAGCGTTATCGATACGTTTAACAGCTGATGTTAAAATACAAGATTTAGTATTGTCAGCGTCATAGAAACCTTCGGCATATTGGTCTGTATCTACACCAATAATCCAAGCTTCTTTACCTTGTTTGTTACGTTCTACACCTTCTTTGATTGCACCAACACCAACACCACCAGCAGCACAGAAGATAGCTTTTACACCTTTATCAAACATTTGAGCTGCAAGTTGTTGACCAGCGGGTACATTATCAAATGAGCCTTGGTATACAACGTTTGATTCTTCAATTGTCATATTTGTACCAAGGTTAGTGTTTGCATAAGCTACACCTTGTTGGAAGCCCCAGTTGAATTTTTGTACAGCAGGAATTTCCATACCACCGATGAAGCCTAATGCACCTTCTTTAAGTTCTAAAGCAGTAGCAACACCCGCAACAAAACCTGATTGATGTTCTGCAAAGTAAATTGCAACAGTATTATCTTTTACATCATAAGCATTATCACCGCTATGTGGTGCACCATCAAGAATAACGAATTTTGCATCTTCATATTTTGTTTGTGATTTGTAGATAGCAGTTTCAAATTTGTAACCAGGAGTTACAATGAATTTATAGCCTGTATCATAGAGATTACCAATTTCTTTTAAGTAGTCAGCTTCAGTTTGACCAGCTGGTTTAAGGTAATTTGTTTGGATACCAAGTTCTTCACCAGCACGTAGGATACCCTCCCATGTGCCTTGATTGAATGATTTGTCATCAATTGTACCAGCATCTGTAACCATACCGACTTTTAAATCGCTAGCACTTGGTTTAGCTGCTTCTTCTGTTGATGTTTTCTTTTCTTCTGGAGCTTCTTTCTCTTCAGTAGGGTTACTTTCCTCTGTGGTAGGAGTACCATTTTCAGCAGGAGTAGCTGAACAACCAGCCAGTGAGAATGTAGCCATTACGCCACATAACAGTAAAGCTAAAAATTTCTTTTTCATGATTTCACCTCAACACCCTTTTTAATAGATTATATGTAGAATAAACAAGCGTTAGAAGATAAAGTTATGTAAAAGTATATTGTTTGTTCAAATGAATAATATATCATTAAATTAATTAATTTTGAATTTTGGATTTTATTTATGTAAAATTGTAATTTTAATTACAAAATATGGGAATGACTTTGAATTTTAAATTTATTTATGATACTATACTGTATAAAGTGAGTAAGGGAACAAAGGAGAAAAAAATGGATATTATTAAGATCTTACAAGAAGAACTACAAATTAAGCGTAGCCAAGTTGAAAATACAATAGGGCTTATAGAAGAAGGGAATACTATACCATTTATTGCAAGATATCGTAAGGAAGTAACGGGGGGACTTAATGATGAAGTGCTTCGTAAATTCCATGAGCGTTATACGTATCTTCAAAATTTAGAAGCAAGAAAAGAGCAAGTTATTCGACTTATTGAGGAGCAAGGTAAACTTACTGAGGAACTTAAAAAGCAAATAGAAACAGCTACTGCAGCAACAGAAGTGGAAGACTTATACCTTCCTTATAAAGCTAAGAAACGTACCCGAGCAACTATTGCTAAAGAAAAAGGATTAGAGCCTTTAGCACAGCTTATTAAAGCGCAGGAAACGGCAAATATAGAAGAGGTAGCAGCTGAGTATATTAACGAAGAAAAAGGTGTGAGTACAGGACAAGAGGCACTTCAAGGTGCAAGTGATATTTTAGCAGAAGGCATTAGTGAAGAAGCCAACTTTAGAAGTGCTATTCGTAAAGTAACTTTTAATGAAGGTATGATTGTCACTAAAGTGAAAGATGCTGAAAAAGATGAAAAAGAAGTTTTTAAAATGTACTATGACTACACTGAAAAAATTAAGTCTATGCCAGGCCATAGAATACTTGCTATGAATCGTGGGGAAAGTGAAAAGATTATTACTGTAAAAGTAGAAGCGCCTATAGAGAAAATCTTGCTCTATTTAAATAAGCAAATAATTAAAGAGGATAGCCCTGTAAGAGAGTATTTAACGGCTACTCTAGAAGATAGTTATAAACGACTTATTGCGCCAGCTATTGAAAGAGATATTCGTAATGAGCTTTCACTTAAGGCAGAAGATGGTGCCCTTGAAGTATTTAACAAGAATCTCTATCAACTTTTAATGGGGGCACCTATTAAGGGGCATACTGTAATGGGAATTGACCCAGCTTTCCGTACGGGTTGTAAAATTGCAGTTATCGATGCCACAGGTAAGAAATTAGATAATACAGTTATTTACCCAACAGCGCCTCAAAATAAAACAGAAGAAGCTAAGAAAGTACTGAAAGCACTAATTGAGAAATATGATATCGATCTTCTTTCTATTGGAAATGGAACAGCTTCTAGGGAAACAGAAAAATTTGTAGCAGATATGCTTAGAGAAATTCCAAAAACTATTCATTATGTCATTGTAAATGAAGCAGGTGCTTCTGTGTACTCTGCTTCGAAGCTTGCTACAGAAGAATTCCCTAATGATGATGTAGGTGTAAGAAGTGCAGTATCCATTGCAAGACGTCTTCAAGATCCACTTGCTGAACTTGTAAAAATTGATCCTAAGTCTATTGGGGTAGGTCAGTATCAACATGATATGAACCAAAAGCGTCTTGAAGAGAATTTAAGTGGTGTAGTAGAGAAATCTGTTAATGAGGTTGGGGTGGATCTTAATACAGCATCTTCTTCTTTACTTCAATATGTAGCAGGTATTAAGAAAACAGTTGCTAATAATATTATTGCCTATAGAGAAGCAAATGGCAGATTCCTCACACGTAAAGAACTTCTTAAAGTAAAAGGTTTAGGACCAAAGGTATTTGAACAATGTGCCGGTTTCTTACGTGTACCAGAAAGTAAAGAGTTCTTGGATGGTACTGCCGTTCACCCAGAGTCCTATAAAATTGCAGGTCAGGTACTTGAAGCATTAGGGTATACGCCAGCAGATTTAAATCAAGGAGGGCTCAAAGGACTTAGCAAAAAGGCAGGGGATCTAGGTCAATTAGCAAGTAAGCTAGGAATAGGTGAGATGACACTTGAAGATATTATTAAAGAACTTGAAAAACCAGGCCGTGACCCACGTGAGGACATGCCAAAGCCAATTCTGCATAGTGATGTCTTAGATTTAGAAGACTTAAAAGAAGGTATGAAGCTTAAAGGAACTGTTAGAAATATTGTAGACTTTGGTGCATTTGTAGATATTGGTGTTCACCAAGATGGACTTGTTCATGTATCTCAAATGTCTGAGAAATTTATTAAACATCCGCTAGAAGTTGTAAAAGTAGGAGATATTGTAGATGTAACTGTTATGAGTGTTAATGTACAGACTAGAAAAATAAGCTTGACTATGAAATAGTATAAGGCAAACTTGTTAATTAAAAAGAAAAAAGAGTGCTACTAAAAACTAAATGAGTTTAGTGGCACTCTTTTTATATTTTATTTCTTAGGGGTATTATAAATCAAGTTCAAGACGGCGGTTGCGTGTACGCATACCGAGTGCAGTATAGAATTCTAAGGCATCCTTATTAAATTCCCATACAGTGAGTTGAATAGACTCAGCTCCATGTCCTTTAGCATAGTTTGCAATAGTATCAAAAAGAAGTTTGCCTGCACCTTGTCTTTTATAAGTCGATTTAATACAAAAATCATTGACATAAGCAGCGTACGTTGGTACTAAGATGGATAAAGAAGGTGAAGACATGAGCTTAAGAGAGCTATAGCCTATTACTTCGTGAGAGGAAGAATCTTCGACTACAAATATTTTAAGTTGATCCTGCATAAGCATGGCATGATAATGCTCTTTTGTAAGAGGTGTATCGACTTTGGCATAAACATCAGGTCTATAGTTACAATGTAAGTTATGAACTTCTATAATAAGATTATTAATAGCAGAGTAATCCTCATATGTAGCTTCTCTTATTTGAAATGACATTATTATTCCTCCCTTTTGTAAAAAAATGGTACAAAATAATTCTAACAGTAATAAAAAATTCTGTCAATTAAAAAGAGGATAAGCATTTTTGTTTAGATTAGGTTATTGACTTTCATAGAAGAGATTCGTATAAACAGTGTATAGCCAACATAATTATAAAAGGATAAAAGAGGTAAAGTAGAATGAAAATATATAATAAACTTGTAAGAGACCGCATTCTAGAAATGATAGAAGCAGATCATAAAAATTGTATTACAAGAAAAGTAGAAGGACATGAACTAAGAAACTTATTAGAAGAAAAGATGATAGAGGAATTTAATGAGTACTTAGAAGATCGAAACCTAGAGGAACTTGCTGATATGCTTGAAGTTCTTATAGGACTTGCAAAGTACCATGGTTATACAGAAGAAGAGCTTATGCATATAAGAATGAAGAAATATCAAGAACGTGGTGGTTTTGAAGAGGGCGTGTTGTTAGAATCCGTAACTATAAAAAAAGAATCTTGATAAGGCAAAGGTCGATGTAGAGTAATAATAAAGTTCCATTCAATTTAATTTCATCCTTATATGCTTAGGTCAATTAAAAATGTAAATACTCCTATTAAGGGAGAGAATGATGAAATTCTTTAAGAAATTTTTAGCAATGCTTTTATAGCATTTGAAAGAATTGGTGGTATTAGGGTTTATTGCAAAAGAGCACACAAAATAAAATGGTACAGGGAACCCTCTTGCAATCCCATACAAATTGGATTATAATGGGGGCATAAAAATTAAATAAAAAAGTTACTTAATTCTTCAGGGCAGGGTGAAATTCCCGACCGGCGGTGATAGTCCGCGACTACATGCTTTTTAAGTATGTACTGATTTGGTGAAATTCCAAAACCGACAGTAAAGTCTGGATGGTAGAAGAGTTGCATGAGCATAGATTTATTGAAATTTTGATAAAGTATGCAATGATTATACAAAAAAACGGCAACCCTAAGAATAATTGGGTTGCTTTTTTATTGTTTAGGAGGATGCTTTATGCAAAATGAAAACAAATTATTATCTACACAAAATCTTATTAAAATAGCCTTTTTAAGTGCTATTGCAGCGATTTTAATGCAATGGGGAATTAAACTTCCAGCTATTTTCCCAAGCTTTTTAGAGATTGACTTTAGTGAAATGCCAGCTTTAATAGCTATTTTAACAGTGCATCCACTTGCAGGTATTGTGGTTGTCATTCTTAAAAATGTATTAAAAGCATTATTATTTGGATCAAGTTCAGGATATGTAGGTGAACTTGCTAACTTACTTATTTCAATTGGTTACATATTACCACTTACTTTCATGATAAGAAAAGGTAAAGATATGAAGACTGTAACAATTGGAATTATAGCAGGTATTGGTGGTTTAGCATTAATGGGAGCTGTAGTTAATTACTTTATCACTATTCCACTTTATGCAAAAATCTTTATGCCAATGGAAACTATTATTGAAATGGGGCATGCTATTATCCCAGCGGTTAATGATAAATTCACATTAATTTTATTATCTATTACACCATTTAATATTGTAAAAGGAATAATTGTAGCTATTGCTAGTGTAGCTTTTCTTAAAGCTATACAGCCAGCACTTAAATACTTAATGCCTAAGAAAAAAGCAGCATAATAAAGATAGAGTAGTAAAATAAAAAAGACTAGTAGAGTTGCCGCTACTAGTCTTTTTTTTATAGCCAAGGCTGTGTAACGACTTTGAAATAGCCTTGTTCATGAAGGCAGTTTGGACAGAATTTAGGGGCAGTAGTTCCTAAATGTACATAGCCACAGTGTTCACATTTATAATAAACTTTCTCAGATTTTTTAAAGAGTGTTTCTTTCGCAAGTTCATTTGCAAAATGGTTGAAACGCTCTTCATGGAGTTTTTCAATCTCAGCAATCAGGGTGAAGTTATTGGCAATATCAATAAAGCCTTCACGTTTTGCTACATCAGCAAAATGAGGATAGACATTAGTATATTCATCATGCTCACCTGATGCAGCATCTTTGAGATTAAAAAGTGTATCTTTAATACCCGTAGGATATTCTGCATTAACAGGAATAGAAGCCTGACCTAGCCTATTACTTAAGTGTTTAAAGAAAATATTGGCATGTGCCAGTTCATTATGTGCTGTTTCATTAAATACATTATGAATTTCTATAAGACCTTCCTTATGTGCTACTTTAGCATAGAGGGAATAACGTGTACGTGCTTGTGACTCACCCGCAAAGGCACGCATAAGATTAAGACAAGTTTCAGATGAAGCAAAATCAGACATTTAGGGCTCACTCCTTTTATGACAATATTCTCAGTATGCGTGATTAAGGGAAAATTATGCATAAAGTGAAAGGACTTTTGTCATACTTTAAAGACAAAGGACAGGGAAAGAGTTGAAACTTGAAACAAACAGTATTACAATAATTCTGAATGACTAAGAGAAAGGAAACACCTATGGAATTTATCAGTTTATCAGAACAAGAAACTTTTAATAAAGGTTATGAAATAGCAAGTAAGGCAAAAAAAGGCGATATTTATTGTCTTATTGGAGATTTAGGTGTAGGCAAAACGGTTTTCTCAAAAGGTTTTGCAAAAGGGCTAGGTATTGATGAACATATTACAAGTCCTACATTTACAATAGTACAGGAATATGATGGCAATATGCCACTTTACCATTTTGATATGTATCGTATTGAAGATCCAGATGAATTAGAAATGATTGGTTATGAAGACTACTTCTTTGGAGAAGGGGTATGCCTTGTAGAATGGGCGAATAACGTACCAGAGGCTATTCCAAGTGCGGCAAAATGGATTACAATAGAAAAAGATTTAGAGCAAGGCTTTGATTATAGAAAAATTACAATGAAATAGGTGAGACAATGAATATATTAGCAATAGATGCATCAGGTCTTTCAGGCAGTGTTGCCTATATAAGCGATTATAAATTAGTAGGTGAATATTATATTTGTCATAAGCTGACACACTCTCAAACAATTATGCCAATGCTTGAGCATTTAAGAAGTATGATAGGGTTAGATTTAGAACAGGTAGATGCAGTAGCTGTGACAAGTGGACCAGGCTCTTTTACAGGTATTCGTATTGGAGTAGCTACAGCTAAAGCTATGGCCCTTGCTCTTGGTGTACCAATCATTGGTATTCCAACTTTAGATGTTATGGCAAACAATATGACTTTTACAGATAAGCTTATTTGTCCAATTATGGATGCAAGAAGAAATCAAGTTTACACAAGTCTTTATAGATGGAAAGAGAATACATTGCAAAGGGTAGAAGAGCATTTAGCTATTTCTATTGATGAGCTTCTAGAAAAGGTTGCTGGAGAAGAAGTAATCTTCTTAGGTGATGGTGTAGATGTAATGCGTAGTAAGATTACAGAGCAGATGGGAAATAAGGCTCATTTTGCTCCAAGCTTCCTTCATATGCAAAGAGCAAGTGTACTTGCGCATCTTGCATGTCAGGCTTATGAATGTGGTGAAATGGAAAATGCAGATGACTTTGTGCCAATGTATCTTAGAAAGAGCCAAGCAGAAAGAGAACTTGAGGAGAGAGAAAAAGGTGCAAATTAGAATTGCTACACTAGAAGACTTAGAAGGTATTCATCAAGTGGAAAGTGTATCATTTAATGATCCTTGGTCTAAACAATCTTTTAGTGATGAACTAAACAATCCAATGACTACTTATCTAGTAGCCGAACAAGATAAGGATATACTAGGCTTTGTAGGAATGTGGGAAGTGGTAGGAGAAGGTCAGATTACCAATGTTGCTGTGCATACAAAGGCACGTAAAAGAGGTATAGGGAAAGCACTTATAGAAGCTCTTGTTGATTATAGTAAATCAAGAAAATTAGAAGTACTTCTTTTAGAAGTCAGAGAAAGTAATGAGCCAGCAAAATCACTTTATAGTTTAAATGGATTTAAAGAGATTGGAAAACGCAAAAATTATTATACTAAACCCACAGAAGATGCTCTTCTTATGGCATTAGCATTAGAAGAATAAAAAGGAAAAAAGCTAGCACAAAGTCACTCCCCCCTTAATATGGTGGCCTCGCGCTAGCTTTTTTTATGTGGCAATATACTTAGTATAAAGGATACATCAGATAGAAGCAAATCCTTATGCACTTATGTAAAGAAATGCTATCTTTGCAAAAGCGCTGCCACTACGACTCATGCAAAGTGGTATAAGTCAACTTGCATAAAAATTAGAGGGGGGAGCTAACCTTAATACAAAGTGACTTATAATAAAGGAAGAAAAACTGCCTAGGATTTGTTTTGCCTCCTTATAATATATATACGGACAAGTCGTTAAAATGCGTCATAAAATAATAAAAAACTTAAAAATAAAAAGGTGAGTAGCTAAAGACTACTCACCTAATATACTTTCTAAGCCTTCGAAAAGTTTATCACTTGAAGCTGCTTTCACCTGTAATTCATAAGGGTTAGAAAGGTGGGCTGCTAAAAGTTCATCTAAAGACTCAAATGTAGATGCCCCATACTTATCAATAAAAGAACTCATAGCATTCTCATCTTCTAAAGATTCTAGCTCATCTAAGATTGTTTCTAAAGAGGTTTCTTCAGTAGCTTTATAAGAAGAGGCCGTACCTATAAGTTTTCCAAGGCTCATAGTTGGCAAAGGTTCATCTAAAATTATACTTAACTGACTTATTTTCTTTTTCTTTGATTTCATAATAGGTCCTCTGATGTCTACATGTTTTGAACCTATCATATATCAAAGTTTATTTAAAGACAATAGTTACTTAGTTTGTTTAGATTCATAGTTTTTATACAGAAGAAAAGCAATGAGTGCAAAAAGTAAAGGACCACCACCTGATAAAAGAGTATCTAGCCAGTTACCTTTTGCGAGCCCTGGTTCGATAATAGAAAATAAGTTCGCAAATCCAATAACTACTGTAACAATAATAGAAGCAATGAGGGCTAAGGTATAGGATTTATAAATTTCAAAAGGTTTTTGAATGCTGTCTTTTTTCTTAAAGAATGGGAAGGCAGCAGATAAAAACATATAAGGAATAGTCATAGCTACATTAGTCATTATCACTAATTTATTAAAGAAAGCAGAGGCATTATCACCACCAAAGGCGACAATTAAAATGAGGATAATAACAATAACTGCTTGTACATACATAGCATAGACTGGCATATTATTTTTAAGTTCACTGAATTTCTTAGGCCAAAGTGCCTTAGGTGTACCTTCAATAAGCTGTTTTAGTGGTGAATAGATTAAAGTGAAGAAGGCACCTGTTAAGGCAAGAAACATAGAAAGACCTACTAGTCTTGCGACCCACATACCTATGGTAAGAGCTGCTTGAGGGTTAGCTCCTAAGGAACCAGCAAGCACGACTCCCAAGTTTTCCATTACAATATAAGTTACATTGGCTGTATTTACACCCGGTAAAGAGAGAATTTCTTGCCAGTTAATAAAAGTACCTATCATAAAAATACCTAAGGCATATCCAATAGAGATAACAATAGCTGAAATAGTAACACCTAGAGGAAATGTTTTTTCGGCATTCTTGGTCTGGTCTACAAGACCACCTACAGCTTCGATACCACCATAAGCAAAGATAGCATAAGTAAGGAAAGAAACAGTAGAAAGACCAGATTGATAAGCTGGATTAGGGGATACAGCAAAATCATGTAATCCATTAAGAATAGGTTGTGCAAACTGTCCACCATTTAAAATAAGTACAATAAAGCCGCCTAATAGAAGAACCACATTTAAAAGCATAACAGCAAGTCCACCTACAGAAGTAACTTGCTTGATTTTATCAAGCCCTTGTGTAGAGATAAAGGTAACAAGGATAATCCAAAGCACAGCAAGAATACCTAACCACATAGTAGGTTTCAGACCAAAATAAGTAAGGTTGTGAGTAAGATCTGCTCCAAAGATAGCATTAGAAAGAGGTACCCAGATAGTAGAAGATACATTAACTTGCCAAACAAGGTAGGAAGCATACCACATAAAAGTTCCAATGAAGGCGTATTTAGGACCAACAGAACGTTCCATCCAAGAATAAATACCACCTTTTTCCTGCTTATAAGCTGCACCATATTCAGCCATCATAAAAGCATAAGGCAGGAAGAAGAAAAGTGCCCCAATAAGATACCAAGGAATAGCAGCATAGCCCATAAGA
The DNA here is from genome assembly GCF_046966505.1 of Zhenhengia sp. NCBI lineage: Bacteria > Bacillati > Bacillota > Clostridia > Lachnospirales > Lachnospiraceae > Zhenhengia > Zhenhengia sp. The sequence continues at coordinate 18,084 of NZ_JBKVCH010000002.1, read as the reverse complement.
AAGAATGCTCTTGGCATATTGGCAAACCCATATACGGATGTAAAAATCATTAATACTAGTGAAAATAAAGTCAGTTGTTTCTTTGAATCAGTTGACATCTTAGTCCTCCTTAGCAATTAATAAACTATTATTAGAGTGCACTAAAATGCAAAAAATATGTTAAAAACCTCAGATTATGTATATAATAGAAACGACAAAGACTAAATGAAGCTAAGCGGAGGAAAATGAAATGAGAGTACTTAATACCAAGAAGAGTATTTTAGAATATATTGCCGAAGCACAGAAATTAGGTAAAGAAGGCATAGATCCAGATCGTATGGCAGAAATTTATAAAGAAATTTATGATGCCATAGAAGCTATGAGTTCTAATGTTAAGGCAAATACTATTGTATTTCTTAAAAATGAGCTTAAAAAAGGGATTGGTAAATATCAGCCTGTAGACCCAGATAAAAAAGAAGACTATTTTATGGAATTCTTTAAAGAGGCTTATCCAGAAGGAAAACGTAGAAAAGAATATACTTATACACTTGTAGATCCTAGTAAGATTACAGTAGATCAAATTTTACACACGCTTAAATATATCAATAGCTACTGTAAAGATAACCGTATCTCACAAGATCAGAAAAAGTCTATCATTCCAATGATAGAAAGAATAGCAAGAACCGATAGCTTAAAACATATTAACCAAGTACGTAGTATGGAGTACTTAAGGAAGGCAGTACGTGTACGTATTGAGAAGTCTCCTAAAGGACACATTGTTACAAGATGCTAACACGTCATAGAAAAGAATTGATCTATTAAAGGGGTATGTATAAAATAGCATTAAATTAATATCGGTATAAAGTAAGGAGTTTAAGTTATGAATATTTATGAAGCAGCGAAAAAAGCAAGAGAAGCCTCTATTATATTACAGGCAGTAGAATCAGATGCTAAAAGAAAAGCATTAGAAAGTATTAAAGAAGCTTTAGAGGCTCATCAAGAAGCAATCTTTAAAGCTAACCAAGTAGACATTGAGATGAGTGAGGCCCAAAATGTGTCGATGCCAGTACTTAAAAGGTTGCGTTTTGATAAAGCTAAGTTACAAGATGTATTAGATGGTATTGAAAGTTTAGTACATATGGAAGAGCCTGTAGGCAAGGTACAAATGCAAACAGAGCTTGATGAAGGACTTATTCTAACACGTGTATCTTGTCCAATTGGCGTAATTGGTGTTATTTTTGAATCAAGACCAGATGCACTTGTGCAAATTTCAAGCCTTTGCTTAAAGAGTGGTAATGCTGTACTTTTAAAAGGGGGGAGTGAAGCTAAAGAGACAAATAAAGCTTTATTTGAAATTATTAAGAAGGCTTCAGAAGAAGCAGGTATGCCAGAAGGATGGATTACACTTATGGAGACAAGAGAAGAAGTAAGTGAAATCCTTAAAATGAATAAAGAAATTGACCTACTTATCCCAAGGGGTTCAAATGAGTTTGTACAATATATTATGAGAAACTCTGATATTCCAGTTATGGGTCATGCTGATGGTATTTGCCATACTTATGTAGATGAACATGCAGATCTTGATTTAGCTGTAAAGGTAGTAACAGATTCTAAAACACAGTATGTATCTGTATGTAATGCTTTAGAAACTTTACTTGTTCATGAAAAGGTAGCAAATGACTTCCTTCCACGACTTAGAGAATCTCTTGAAAGCAAAGGTGCTACTATTAAAGGATGCGCTAAAACACGTGCTATCATTGAGTGTGAAGAAGCTACAGAAGAAGATTGGCAAACAGAATACCTAGATTATATTTTATCTATTAAAATTGTAAGTAGCTTAGAAGAAGCGATCTGTCATATCAACACTTATGGTTCAGGTCATACAGACTGTATTGTATCAACAGATGAAGAAGCTGTACAAAAGTTTATGATGCTTGTAGATTCAGGAAATGTATTCTGCAATGTCTCTACACGTTTTAGTGATGGATTCAGATATGGATTTGGGGCAGAAGTTGGTGTAAGTACTTCTAAAATCCACGCAAGAGGCCCAGTAGGTATTGAAGGACTTCTTATTTATAAATACAAGCTTTTAGGTCATGGTCATATTGTAGGAGATTATGCATCTGGAGTAAGAAAATTTACACATAAAAAATTAGTTTAAAACTATAAAAAGAAGCAGCTACAAACGAAATGTTTGAGATGCTTCTTTTTATTTCCCTAAGGAAGAGGATAAATAACTTCGCAATTTGCTCTACTGGCTATTTCCATAAGTGAATGAGGAAGGACTTTGTCAGTAATGAGATAATCAATATTCTGATAAGCACTTAAATAAAATTTATAATTCGTATAAATCTTGCTGTTATCACAGAGCATAAGAGAAAGCTTGGCATTTTCAAGCATCTGCTTTTTAACTAAGGCCTGCTGCATACTTGGTTCATAGAACCCTTTTTCATCTAAACCGCTGCAAGAAAGGATACATAAGTCTAAATTAAATTGTTTGATATACTCTAGAGCAGACTCACCTACGATACCACTTGAACCTTCACGGCTATAGCCACCAGTAATAAAGAGCTCGGCTGTTGTATTTTGCATAAGTGCATAAGCTGTTTCGATACCATTTGTAACAATTGTAAGATTTTTGTAGTGAGCTAACATAGGACAGAGCTGCAGCACTGTAGAACTAGAATCTAGAAAAAGAGACATGCCATCTGTTAGAAAGTCTTTGGCTAAATGACAGATAGTAAGTTTTTGTGGTATATGCTCCTTATTGCGGAGTTTAAAATGTTTTTCTTTGCTATTCGTCATAAGAAGCCTAACAAAACCTTTTTCTCGTTGTACAAGTCCCATTTCTTCAAGTGTAATTAAATCACGCCTAATTGTAGAATGACTATAGGCAAGTAGATTCGATAAGTCTGCTATGGCTATAGCTTTTTTTTGTTTTAAAATCTCCAAAATATGTTCTTGTCGTGTATTCAATGACCCAATCCCCTTATTACGTTCATAAAAGATGAATTATTTTTCACTATTTTAAGCGTTTTATTAAAAAAAATCAATACAGCGTTCAGCTCTTTAAATTCTAAGATGAGGCTATAAAATAAGGGGGAAGGAGAGTGAATAACTTGCAAATTACAAATCAAAAAATGCTCAGGAAACTTTTTTGGATAAGTTGGATTGCCTATTTCATTTCTTATATAGGAAGATTGAATTATGCAGCTTCTATGATAGAGATTGGACAGAGTGAAGGCTATACAACTATCCAGCTAGGTGCTGTAGTAACAGCTTTATTTATTACCTATGGTATTGGTCAGCTTATAAGTGGTATAATAGGGGATTATTATTCACCGAGAATTTTAGTAGGTATGGGACTTATAGGGTGTAGTCTTTGTAATGCACTTATGTTTGTATCTAATAGTTATTGGCAGCTTATTATAATATGGGGATTAAATGGCTTTGCTTTATCGCTTATATGGCCACCTATGGTGAAACTTTTTTCAAAGCATATGTCAAAAGATTATTTACATAAAAGCTGCTTTAATATACAAACTTCAGTAGCGCTAGGAACATTTGCTACTTATGTACTGTGTTCAAGCTTACTTATAGTATGGAACTGGCGTACTATTTTCATAGTAACAGCTCTTTTCTTAATGGGAGCCGCAGGAGCTTGGAACAAAGTCATTAGAGAGATAGAGATCTATGCTGATCAGAATGGTGAGGTAGAAGAAGTACCCGATATACGAGAAGAGAAGAAAGAGATAGAGAAAATAAATGAGAAAGCATCTTTCTTGAAGCTTTCTGTAAAATCAGGCTTAATGATTATTTTAATAGCGGTTCTTATTATGGGATTCTTGAAAGATGGAATTATGACTTGGGTACCGCAGTATATAACAGATACTTTTGGAGCAAACAGTTATTTTTCCATATTTCTTACAGCATTCTTACCACTTGTTAATTTATCTGGGATTTATATTATTAAATATATTAACAGCAAGAATAATGGAGATGACCTTAAAACAACAGCTTTATTTTATGGTGTAAGTACAGTGAGTTTATTGCTACTTGTACTTGTAGGTAGAAATAGTATGTACTTATCCGTATTTTTCTTTGCTGTTGTTACTTCATGTATGTTAGGAATCAATACTATTTTAGTCAGTATCTTACCAACTTACTTTATTAAATATAATAAAACTTCCTTTGTTGCAGGTCTTACTAACTGTGTAACTTATTTAGGAAGTGCTTTATGTGGGTATGGGCTTGGTGCATTAGTAGAAGGTTTTGGATGGAATGTAACAAGTATTGTGCTAGTAGGTATTTGTATATTAGGTATTGTGGCAGCAATACTTGCAAGACCGCTATGGCAGAAATTTAAGCAATAAAGGAGAACAAAATGAAAATTAAATACTTAGGAACGGCAGCTTACGAAGGTTTCCCAGGATTATTTTGTGAATGTGAGGCTTGTCAAAAAGCAAATGCAGAGGGTGGAAAGAATATACGTTTACGTGCAAGTATGACGATTAATGAAGATACACTAATAGATTTTGGACCAGACATCTATATGCAGAAACTTAGATACAACTTGAATCTAGCTAATATAAGACACTTTATTATGACACATTCTCACTCAGATCACTTTAATCCGTTTGATTTGATGGCAAGGAGTGAAGGTAACTACTCACATTTTCAGGGCGAGAATAAAGGTTCTAAAATCAATGTATATGGAAATGAAAAAGTAAAAGAGTTTTTTGACTTTGCTGTAAAAGTTGAATTTGGTGGTCATCAAGACTTTATGAATTATATAGAAGTTGTACCTTTTAAAACTTATGAGGTAGGAAAACTTAAAGTGACACCACTTCTTGCACAGCATCAGCCAGATGAAAAGTCGCTTATTTATCTTATTGAAGAAGAGAGAAGAACTTTATTATATGCTAATGATACAGGGATTTTTCCAGAAGCTACATATGAATATCTTCAAAATGTAAAATTAGATGTAGTAAGCTTAGACTGCACACATGGTGCACGTTATGCAGGAGGTTCGGGGCATCTTGGTCTTGAAACATGTGTGCAAACAAAAGAACGTTTACTTAGTATGGGTAGTGCGTGCGAAGAGACAACTTTTATTATCACGCATTTCTCACATAATGGTGGTTTATGCCATGAAGATTTAGAAAAGGTTGCTATACCACATGGTTTTGCCGTAGCATACGATGGAATGGAAATGAAAATTTAATAAGTGTTAAGGGCTATTGTTCAGATCTAAAAGGATTGAGCAATAGCCTTTTTTTGATAGATAAGAGGCTAGTATCGTATAAAAACTACAGAATTGGCAATAATTCACAAATAAACATTTAAATTGTGTAAAAAAAGTTAATCGTCACTCAAATTAAAATATGTTATAATTTATTATGAGGTAAAGGAGCGTTGTACTAGTGAAAAAATATAAGGTCAAACCCTATCAAAGTTATTATCATTATAAACGTCAGAAGATGATGAATAAAAGAATTCTTTGCGCTGTTGTATTACTGGGCCTAGTTTTTGCTGTACTTATTAGGACACATAAAATAGAAATTCAAGATATGAATAAACTATTTAACAGTTCTAAAGTAGCCGTATTAGAAGAAAGTACACCTGTTTATTTAGAGCAAGATTCGGTTCAATATGATGTACATATGACGCCAACTAGTGTTAAAGGAGTTTACTTACCTGCCACTTATATGTCACAGTTAGATACATTAATTGAACTTGCAAAAGAGACAGAAGTTAATGCAATTGTTATAGATATTAAAGATGATAATGGATACCTCACTTTTAAATCAGATAATCCTGCTTTAGTGGGGGCTGTCAAAGATAAACCTCTTATCTCGGATATTGAAAAAGTTATGAATAAGCTTTATAAGGCTGGGATCTATCCTATTGCGCGTATTGTAAGCTTTAAGGATAATGTAAGGACAAAATCTAATCCTGAAAAGGCTGTAAGATGGCAAGATGGTACACCTTTTGCTACGAGTAAGGGGGAGAGGTGGCTTAATCCTTATGATAAGGATAACTGGGATTATCTCTTGGAAATTAGTAAAGAAGCTATTAATTTAGGCTTTAAGGAAATACAATTTGATTATATTAGATTCCATGAATCTATGGAGGGGAAAAACTTAGATTTTCCGGATAATAAGTCAAAAATTGATATTATAACAGAATTTACTCAGTACATGTATGAGCATCTACATTCATATGGTGTAGTAGTATCAGCAGATGTGTTTGGAACAATTATTACAAGTAAAGTAGATGCAAAAATTGTTGGACAGGATTATGCTGAGTTATCTAAGCATTTAGACTATATTTGTCCAATGATTTATCCATCCCATTATGGAGAAGGTTCTTTTGGCATTACTTATCCTGATCTGTATCCATATGAACTTATACTAGAAGTAATGCAGTATTCAAATGCCGTTATAAGAGATATACCTAGAAGTGAGAGAAGAGCTAAGGTAAGGCCTTGGCTACAGGACTTCACAGCATCTTGGCTTGGCACTTATCAGCAATATGAGGCAGAACAAGTTAGAGCACAGATTTTAGCAACCTATGATGCACTTGGTAAAGAGTGGTTACTATGGAATGGGGCAGGAAAGTACCATAGTGATGCTTTAGAAGAAGAATAGGGGGTGAGGGTATATGGATGAGAAAAAAATTATTTTAATGTCAAAGCTAGCAATAGAAGAGAAAACATATTTAAAGAACGATGAAAAGATTACAAGTTACTATCCGGAAGACTACGTCTATATGAATAATTTTAAAACACGGTGTTTAGTAGTGCTTTTAGTAGGTATAGGATGTATAGGACATATTTTTATGCGTATCCGGTTAGGTTTAACATTTCCCACTACAGTACAGGAAGTTTTTTCGGATTATATTATACCTTATGGAGGAACAGTAATATTAGTAGTATGGATTTATACTATTTTATCAACATGCGTTTATAAAAAGCGTTACACACAGGCCAATAAACGTATAAGTAACTACAGAAAAACATTAAGAGAATTAGAAGAGTATGAAGTAGATAAAAGCAAGGGGGGGAATGGCGTATGCAACTAGATGAAAGAATATTGATTATAAGAGATAAAGTGCTGCAGTTCTATAAAATATATGAGAAGGTTTGGATAGGAATGGCCAAGTTTCTAAGTATGCTTCTAGTGATGGTAGCCATTACTAGGACCATTGGCTATGCTCCCACACTTACAAGATCGTACATAATAGCTGCTTTAGCACTAGTAAGTACCGTGCTCCCTGCACAATATATAATGTTGGAGATACTAGGAGTTAGTGTCATTCACTTACTACACTTTAATTGGATTATAGGGGGAGTAGTACTTGTTATTTTTATCAGTTTATATATTTTATTCATTAGGCTATATCCAAAGGAAAGCTTGCTCATTGTTTTAACCATGTTAGCTATGAAGGTTGGATTATTATGTATGCTCCCTATTGTAGCGGGGTTGTTTGGAGGACTTGGCGCAATCCTTGCGATATTAATTGGGATAGTAGGACATTTTTCTTTTACATCTTTAGAGATGATGCTCCAAAGTTTATTAAAAACTGAAGATCTAGTTGTATGGATTCAAGAGAATTTAAATCTTTATATAACCCAGATTTTTTATAATAAAGAATTACTAGCAATGTTAAGTATATGCCTAATAGTATTTTGTGTTGTATACATTATTAGAAAACAGGTCATAGACTATGCACCTTATTTAGCAGTAGTTATTGGTGGAGTTATGAATATATTAGGTTTTATACTAGCGGAGCTTTTCCTAGATATTTCAATGAATACATTTTTATTAGTATTTATGACTATAATAAGTGTAGTGATTGCACTGGGTATTCAATTTGTATCAAGACCAGCAGATTATTCAAGAAGTGAGTCTATACGGTTTGAAGATGAGGATAATTATTATATGGTGAAGGTTATACCGAAAATGCAGGTAAGGAAAAGTGTAACGAAAGTACAGAAGGTATATATTCCACCTAATAGAAACGAAGAAATAAATATGGAAGAATAAAGAGACACTTGTTGTCTCTTTTCTTCTATCCTAGCAAAAAGGTAGCTATAATTTTTTTATACAAGTAACGGCTGTAATTTGAATATAATCATGATATAATAAAAACAAAATATGTAAAAAGGGGTTGCACTACTTGGATGTTATAGGAGAAGCGTTAGACAAGATTGGCTATCTTAGTATTCCTCGCATTGGTATAAGGGATATTATTGATATATTAGTCGTGGCATTTTTCTTTTATAAAGTGTTAATGTGGATTAAGGATACAAGAACATGGGCACTTTTGAAAGGTGTTGTGATTATTATTGTCATTGCAGTAGTTGCCTTTGTTTTTCAACTGCATACAGTATTATGGATTATTTCAAATGCTATTACACTAGGAGCAATAGCAGTCCTTGTTCTATTCCAACCAGAACTTCGAAGAGCCTTAGAGCAGATTGGTAGGGGAAACTTTTTAGGATCTATCTTATCAACAGAAGAAGTCAATAGACAAGGTTTATCTGAAGAAACCGTAGATGCTATCGTAAAGGCTTGTATGCAGATGGCAAAGGTAAAAACAGGAGCATTAATTGTTATTGAGCAAGAAACAAAATTAGGAGATGTAGAAAGAACGGGTATACCTATTGATGCAGTTGCTTCTAGTCAATTGCTTATTAATATATTTGAGAAGAATACACCACTTCATGATGGAGCAGTTATTATCAGTAACAATAGAGTTACAGCAGCAACTTGCTTCTTACCACTTAGTGATAGTTTAGAAATCAGTAAGGACTTAGGGACAAGACACCGTGCGGCTATTGGTGTATCAGAAGTTACAGATGCAAGAGTAGTTGTTGTATCTGAAGAGACAGGCAATATTTCTTATGTAAAGAATGGTAAAATTAAAAGAGGTCTAGGAGCAGACGAACTTAGACGTATTTTAAGTACACATAAAAAACGTAAGAAACATGATATTAAAATGGTCCTATGGAAAGGAAAACAAAAAAATGAATAGATTTTTTTCAAATAATGTAGCATGGAAAATCATTTCTCTTTTGTTAGCAACCTTACTATGGTTCTTTGTGATAAACTATCAAAATCCTGAGCTCACACAAGAAATTAAGCATAATGTTACCATTCGTGGTATTAATGAATTAGAAGCTAAAGGTTATGTATTGGAAAATGAAGAGCAACTAAGGAATATGCAAGTAAGAATTTTACTTAAAGGCCCGAGGTTAGAAATGGAAAGGTTAAAAAGTGATAATGTCCAGATCGATGTTAGGCTAGACCTTACACAATACGCTAATTTATTGACTGAGGAGGATGCAGTTTCAATAGAAAAGCCTATTCAAATTACAGCGCATACCAATATTGAAGGGATTATAGTAGAAGATATACGTCCTAAAACAGTAGGAGTAGTTTTTGAAAGAGAAGAGCAGGCTACAAGAAATATTCATTACACTATTCAAAATGAAAGTAATAGTGAGTATGCTGCACTTGACCCAATTTTAAAACCTACCACAGTAGAAATTAGTGGACCAAAGAGTAGTGTAGAGAAAGTAGAAACTGCACAAATTAATATCAATGTAGATAATTTCTCAGAAGATGTACTAAGCTATACAGTACCTATTATACTTTTAGATGAGCAAGGAGAAGAAGTAATAGGGGTTAAGAAGGTTCCTGAATATGTAGAGGTTACTTTACCAATTGGTAAGAAGAAACGTGTTCCATTAGAGCCTCAATTTAAAGGAACATTACCCCCAGGTTACATTAAAGCGAATACACTTGTAAGTCCACAAGAGATTACTATTGTAGGTAAGGCTGCTATTGTGGATACTATTCAATCTATCAAACTTGAGAAAATTGCATTAGATAATGTTATTCAAAGTAATAATTTTAGGACAGATTTCATTTTGCCAGAGGGTATTGAATATATTGATAATATTGAGCCTAAAGCTACTGTAACCTTAGAAATTCAGAAAGAAACAGATTATAACTATCAGGTTCCAGTAAGTGAATTAAATCTACAAGTTATAGGATTACCAGAAGGTTATACTTATGAAGTAATAGATGAAACTGTAAGTATTGTATTGGCAAGTACAGCAGAAAAATTACTTGCATTTAAACCAAGTCAAATACAAGTAACGGCAGATTTTTCTTCAATGCAAGATATTATAGCAGGGGAATACCGTATACCATTACAAATTGTAGTACCCGATGAATTTAAAGTAGTCAATGTACCTGTATATATGAATATTCTCGTCAATGCACCAGTTGACGAGGTGCCAGTAGAACCTGAAGTGCCTGTAGAAGGTGAGGAAGATACAATGGTAGATACACAAGACCAACCTATAGTTGAAGAATAAAATATAAAGGCTACCATTTTATGGTAGCCTTTTGTGAAATAAGACCTGCATTAAATTCTTATGTATGTCGTACACTGATAATATATCAAAGAAAGCGAGACGAATTTTATGGGAAAATTATTTGGGACAGATGGCGTACGTGGTGTCGCTAATAGTGAGTTAACTGGTCAATTAGCTTTCCATTTAGGGCAAGCTGGAGCATATGTACTTACTAAGGAAACAAAGAAGCAACCTAAAATTTTAGTAGCAAGAGATACAAGAATATCAGGAACCATGTTAGAATCTGCATTAGTTGCAGGCATTTGTTCAGTAGGTGCTAAGGCTATTTGTATAGGTGTTATTCCAACACCAGCAGTAGCTTATCTTACTAAGGAATTAGGAATGGATGCAGGTGTTATGATTTCTGCTTCTCATAATCCTTTAGAGTTTAATGGTATTAAGTTTTTTAATGCGGAAGGATACAAATTGAGAGATGAATTAGAAGATGAAATAGAAAATCTCATTGTATCTAGGCCGGATAGTATTCCGCTCCCTATAGGTGAAGAAATAGGAACATGGCAAAACGATCATAGTGTAATAGAAAGTTATATTAATTTTGTATGTGATACCATTCCAGGAGACCTAAAAGGTATTAAAGTACTTGTGGACTGTGCAAATGGGGCAGCATCTGAGGTGGCACCTCTTGCATTAAGACAGTTAGGTGCTGAGGTAGAGGTTATTCATAATAAGCCAAATGGTGTTAATATTAATAAACTATGTGGTTCTACACATATGGAAGACTTAAGTAGACAGGTAGTAGGAAGAGGTATGGAAGTTGGGATTGCCTTTGATGGTGATGCAGATAGATGCTTAGCAGTAGATGAAGCTGGGCAGCTGATTGATGGGGACCAAATTATGAGTATTATTGGTTCAGATATGAAAAGAGATGGCAGACTCAAAAAAGATACTATTGTAGCTACGGTTATGAGCAACATAGGTTTGAGTATTATGAGTAAGAAAGAAGATATCCATCTTGTGCATACGCGTGTAGGAGATAGATATGTATTAGAGAATATGGTTAAGCATGGTTATAACTTAGGTGGTGAGCAGTCAGGTCATGTTATTTTCTTGGATTATAATACAACGGGTGATGGGCTTATTACCGCTATTCAGCTACTTTATGTTATGAAGAAAACAGGAAAGAAATTAGGTGAACTAAAACAAATTATGGATGTATACCCACAGGTTTTAGTCAATGCACATGTTAAAAATGAAAATAAACATGCTTATTTAGAGGATTTAGAGATTCAAGAAGAAATTAATAAGCTGGAAGCTCAGTTTAAAGATGAAGGACGGATCTTAATTAGACCATCTGGAACAGAGCCTTTAGTACGTGTGATGATAGAAGGAAAAGATAAAAAAGTTATGGAAGCGGCGGCTAAAGAGCTTGCAAAACTTATTGAGAAGAGATTAAGCTGATTGATGCAAAAAGACCTACTGATAAGAGGTCTTTTTTTATACAAATTTATTGAATTTCTATTTATTAATATTCTAATAATATGTTAATATTAAAGAAGATAGTTTGTATAAGTCGGTGAGTATATGAGAAAAAAGATAGTACATATCATAATAGGTATATTATTATTAGGAATAGGGATAAGTTTAATAAAAGAATACCGTATAAAAGAAGCTATGCAACTCACACAAGAAGATATATTAGAGGACCATTTTTATGATCAATATGAATGGATTAGTGATAGATTTGTAAGAAATAGCTTTACGAATGAAGAACAGGGGGTGCAAGATGAAGAAAGTATTTTTGCAAGCCTTAATTTGTTATATATGGAATATTTATTAAACGATAATAATCGCATTGGTTTTGAAAAGGTTGTACGTTTTATGCAGGAAAATCTATTAACTGAAGAAGGATTAGTAGGTTTTGGGGCTCATAAAGATTTGGATTTAGGTACGATGGAAGTGATAGAGAAGACTTCTCTAGCAGATAATCTTAAATTTTATAAGTTACTTACTAAGGCTTATTTGGCATGGGGAGAACCTTATTATAGTGATTTAGCAGAGAAAATAGCAGAGAAAATTCAGCCGTATAATATAAAGAATGGTAAATTTGATTTACGTCATGAAGGTGAAGCAGAACATGGAGAGATTGAGCTTTATGAGTTAGATTTAAAAGGACTTGCTTTATTGGCAGAGGATCAGATGCTTCAGAAAGATATTTATAAACAAAGTAAAAAAATACTAAAAAATGCTTATATACATAATGAACTTCCTCTTTATTACAGTAGCTATGATTATATAAATAAAGTTTATATAGAAACAGAAAGAATAGATACATTAGAGAGCTTACTTATTGTGAAAGAGCTAGCAGAGAATAATGGATTAAAAAAAGATACAGTTAAATGGCTTAAGAATCAGCTTAAATCAGGTGGTATTTATGAGCAATATAATACGCATACAGGTATTGTAACAAGCCATGAAGAGCGTATTTCTATTTATGCTGTTGTAGCACAAATAGGTAAGGTGGAAGGAGATATTGAGCTGTATACATTAGCTATGGAAAAAATGTTAAAATTTCAAGTAAAAGATTCTAAAAGTGAGTTTTACGGTAGCTTTATAAATAAAGAAACAGGTAAGGCAGATTGTTATGAAAACTTACAAGCTTTGCTTGCTTTTTAAAGTAATAAAAAATAAGCGATAGGGACACTATCGCTTTTGGAAATAGATATTTAGGGTTTTAATATTTATACAATTAATGTTGGGGTTTTGAGATAATGTTCAATGGGGAGGAATCAACAATTATCTCAAGCATAGTTTAAACCGATTGAACCGAAGTTATACAACAAAATAAATAAATTAAAAATAAAAGAGGCTGTAAATATTACCTATATACTTAATGGGGGGAAGGGGTATATAATAAGATTAGAGATAATGCTTGAAATAACAGCCGTATGAAGCGGTAGGGGGTGCCGGAAGTGCAAGGTGAAGTGAAGTGCAATTGTTGTGGACAGCCTATTAAAAAGATAGATGGGCGAAACTATGAGGATTATTTACATGTAAAAAAGACATGGAGTTACTTTTCCTCAAAGGACCTTACAAAGCATTCATTTAACATATGTGAAGCATGTTATGATAAATGGATTAAGGATTTTGCCATACCAGTTGATGAGGCACCAGTAATTGAAATCTTTAATTGTGAAGATGAATAAATTTAAAGACGTATGAGATAGACTATTTCATACGTCTTTTTTTATAAAATGCTCAAATATAGGCACAAAGTTGTAACACTTGTCATAAAAGGATATAATACTATTATAAGTACAGAAAGGATGTATAGAATGTTAGATATTTGTTTATTAGGAACAGGAGGCATGCTTCCATTGCCGGAAAGATTTTTGACAGCAATGCTTGCAAGGTATAATGGAAGAAAGCTACTTATAGATTGTGGTGAAGGTACTCAAGTTACCATGAAACTTTTAGGATGGGGATACAAAACACTAGATGTACTTTGTTTTACTCACTATCATGGAGATCATGTTACGGGACTTCCAGGCTTACTTTTAACTTTAGGAAATGCAGGAAGGCAGGAACCTTTAACTATTATAGGACCACCGGGATTGAAGAAAATTGTAGATGGATTAACTGTTGTATGTCGTGATATCACTTTTGATCTTAATCTTATTGAGCTTCCTTATGAAAAACAAGAGTTAGTAGTAGGCGAATTCCATATTTCCGTACTACCTGTTCCGCATAAAGTACCGTGTTTTGCTTATACCATAGAAGGCAAGAGACAACCTAAGTTTGTAGTAGATAAAGCAAAAGAGAATAAAGTTCCACAAAAATACTGGAAAATGCTTCAGTTAGGGAATGAAGTTGCTGAAGATGGTAAAGTTTATACACCGGATATGGTATTAGGTGAAGCTAGAAAAGGAATTAAGGTATCATACTGCACAGATTGTAGACCTATAGATGCTTTAACAACTTTTGTACAAGATGCAGACCTTTTCATATGTGAAGGTATGTATATTGAAGACGAATTAGAACAAGTGAAAAAGTATAAGCATATGTTAGCGAGTGAAGCCGCACGTGTAGCAAAAGCTGGAAATGTAAAAGAATTATGGCTTACGCACTTCAGCCCAGCAGTGCCAAATTCTAAAATAGATATTACGAATATAAAAGAAATCTTTGCAAATACCATAGCAGGTAAAGATCGCATGACAAAGACTATAGGTTTTGAAGAGTAAGAGTTATTGAAGATATTATGGTAATGCAATATGATCAGGGGGTTACGCCAGAAGTTATAGAACAGACGTTAAAGGCATTGGAGATGCTTTATGGTGAAGAGGCATTAGGGTGTAACACTTATCGTAGCTAGTTAGAGTTGATAGAAGAAATTAGGATTAATAAAGAAGCAGATGTATACCTAGTAGGAAATACAATAGACGCTCTTACATTTCCCACCTTAGAGAAAGCGTCTATAGAAGTTACACATGAAATGACTAAAGAAATAGAAAAAAGGCAATATACATTAATTAAGCAAGATGGACTATGGAAGGTTCATAGCTATAAGGAACTTGCTAAAAGTGAAAGATAAGAAAGCGTTGGAGGAGTAAAGATGAAAGAAACAAAAATACTCGCTATTGAGACATCTTGCGATGAGACAGCAGCGGCTGTTGTTGTAAATGGTAGAGATGTACGTTCAAATATTATAGCAACACAAATTGACTTGCATACTAAGTACGGTGGTGTTGTACCTGAAATTGCGTCAAGGATGCATGTGGAGAAAATCAACTATGTTATTAATGAGGCACTTGAGAAAGCAGAAATGACTTTAGATGATATTGATGCTATTGGTGTAACATATGGGCCAGGGTTAGTAGGTGCATTATTAGTAGGTGTTGTAGCAGCAAAAGCACTTGCATTTACTAAGAATATTCCTTTAGTTGGTGTCCATCATATAGAAGGACACATTGCAGCTAACTATATTCAGCATCCTGAACTTGAGCCTCCATTTTTATGTCTTGTAGTATCAGGTGGACATACACACCTGGTTAAAGTTAAAGACTATAATGAATATGAAATTATGGGTAAAACAAGAGATGATGCAGCAGGAGAAGCTTATGATAAGGTAGCAAGAGCCATAGGTCTTGCTTATCCGGGTGGACCAAAGATTGATGCTCTAAGTAAGGAAGGTAATAAAGAGGCTATTAAATTCCCTAAAGCTATGATTAGTGATGGATATGATTTCAGCTTTAGTGGACTTAAATCAGCAGTACTTAATTATGTTAATAGTGCCAAAATGAAAGATGAGCCTATTAATGTAGCAGACATTGCAGCAAGTTTTCAGCATACAGTAGTAGAAGTACTTGTTACGAAAACAATGGCACTTGCAAAAGCAGAAGGAATTACTAAAATTGCTTTAGCAGGTGGAGTTGCAGCTAATAGTGGTTTATGCGAAGGAATGAGTGAAGCATGTAAAAAACATGGATTCACACTTTACCATCCAAGTAAGATTTTATGTACAGATAATGCAGCCATGATTGGTTCAGCTGCATATTATGAATATTTAAGGGGATCAAGAGCAGACATGACATTAAATGCTGTACCTAATTTGGCAATTGGGCAAAAAGCATACTAAGGGGGAACATAATGCAAAAGATTATAAGGTTTTTAGCCTCGGGGATTATTGCAGGTATTGCTGCTGTTACAGTTATAGACTTAGAAGAAAAGCAGATTATTCCGCCAGACCTTGGAAGTACATTAGAAGGATTATTTAAGTTTCTCTATGAATATAAAGAACTTATTGTGTTTGCAGTAGTTTTTGGTCTTATGTTTATAACATTTGGTGCACTTATAGCAAAAATATTAGCACCAAAAGTAGAGAGAGCACTTATTAAACATTCTATGCAAGAAACACTTATGTATATTATTGGACTCGCTATAGGTTTAGGAATGGCAAACCTGCTTGGAGCACCTCTATTAAGTGGAAAATCAGGAATCATCAACGTACTATGGGGAATTTTCTTATATCTTGGGTTAGGCTATATAGGGGTATATATTGTTCATATAAAGAAAGAAGAGATGAAGGGATGGTTTACAAAGAAAGATTCAAATACTTTAGTAAGCGCACCTAAGATTCTTGATACAAGTGTTATTATAGATGGACGTATTTTAGATATTATCAAAACGCATTTTTTAGAGGGGAAGATTATTATTCCAACTTTTGTACTAGATGAACTACGCCATATTGCAGATTCCTCAGATAAACTAAAACGTAATAGAGGACGAAGAGGATTAGATATTCTTAATGAGATTCAAAACCTAAAGAATGCCCCTATAGAAGTTATGGAGATAGATTATAAAAATATTAAAGAAGTAGATGTGAAGCTTTTAAAATTGGCAGATCAGATTCAGGGTGTAGTGGTAACGAATGATTTTAATCTTAATAAAGTAGCGCAGTTACAAAAAGTAGTTGTACTTAATATTAATGATTTGGGGAATGCTGTGAAACCTGTAGTACTTCCTAATGAAGAAATGGTTGTTACGATTGTAAAGGAAGGTAAAGAGCAGGAACAAGGTATTGCTTATTTAAATGATGGGACAATGATTGTTATAGAAGGTGGCAAAAAAGCTGTAGGTGAAACTAAGACGGTACTTGTTACAAGTGTGCTTCAAACTTCTGCAGGGCGCATGATTTTTGCTAAAATCATTAAGTAGGTAAAAGGAGTTAAGGAATGAAATATATATCAGCTATTGTTGTTGCGGGTGGTAGTGGTTCACGGATGGGAACGAGTACTAAAAAGCAATATTTAAAAATTAAAGATAAAGAGATTCTTGTCTATACAGTAGAATGTTTTCAAAATATGCCAGAGATACAAGAGATTGTTGTTGTAACAGGTAAGGAAGATATAACTTATGTAGAAAAACTTTTAAAAGATACTTATAAGCTTAATAAAGTAAGTTATATTGTAGCAGGTGGAAAAGAAAGACAAGACTCTGTCTATAACGGTATACAGGCAGCTGATGAAAAGTCAGACTACCTTGTTATCCATGATGGAGCGAGACCACTGATTACCAAAGAGGTTGTGAGGGCAGGGCTAGATATGGCTTATGCTCACAGAGCAAGTATTATTGCTGTACCTGTAAAAGACACTATTAAGCTTGTAAGTAAAGACGGTAAGGTGGAAGATACACCAGATAGAAGTTCTTTATGGTCTGTTCAGACACCACAGATTTTTGAGAAAGAACTCATTATCCATGCACATGAATATGCCAAAGAGCATGGATTAAGTGTAACAGATGATAGTATGCTTGTAGAAGCGATTGGTGTACCTGTATATATTGTAGAAGGTGAGTATACCAATATTAAAATAACAACCCCAGAAGACCTTATTATCGCTGAGAAAATGCTTTAATAAAGATGTTGTCATACGTCAATATAAGGGGAAGCACCTAAAGAAAAGAAAAAAACGAAAAAAGTTTTAAAAACATGTTGACGTATGACAAATGTCATGTTATATTAATTAAGCAGTCGGGGCGCAGCAAATGCCACGGGGCAAGCAAGAGTAATAAGAACTGAAAAAAGTAAAAAATAACTCTTGACAAATACTAGAACAGTTGATAAAATGTTCTAGTGTCGAGTCGAAAAAGACTGACAAGCTAAATAATATGGAGAGGTGTCCGAGTGGTTTAAGGAGCTGGTCTTGAAAACCAGTGACTCC